>DVFM01000019.1 GCA_018713245.1 Candidatus Merdivicinus intestinavium | reverse complement strand
ACAAGAAAGTACCCACTCATGTAAGTCCCTTCATCCGTGGTAAAGCGAATACCTTCTTCAGTGTCTTGCCATGTACCGCCATCTACGTCAATTTTAATTTCTTCTTCCGGCGGCTCAACTTCTCCGCCGCCATCGCCGCCGTCACCGCCAGAGCCGCCGCTTCCGCCGGAACCGCCGGAAGAACCGCCACCGCCAGTGCTGCCGCCTCCGCCGGAGCTTCCGCCACCGCCGCCGGACAAGCCGCCGTCCACGGTGATTTCCGTTTCATGGCCCGCAGTATCAAAGGCTTTCTCAGGTTCCGGCGTGCGGAAGCCGACGGATTCCCCGGTTTCGGCGAACTCATACCGCTTCCCGTCAATCTGAACCTTCCCTGTGACCATTGCGCCGCTTTCGTCCAGATAGTAAACTTCCCCGTCTACTTCAATGAGGCCGGTCTGCATGGCCCCGTCTGCATCCAGAAAATAACGTTTGCCGTTTACCTCTGTCCAGCCGGTCTGCCGGATGCCGTCGGCGTTCATGTAGTACCAGGAGCCGTCCACCAGCCGCCAGTTTTGCGCCATCGCGCCCCAGGAATCCAGATAATAGGTGTTCCCGCTGTCGCGGAGCCAGCCGGTCTGCATCCCGCCCCAGCTTTGCAGGTAATACCATTGGCCGTTTACATTTTTCCAGCCGACAGCCATGGCCCCATTGGGATTCAGGTAATACCAGGAGCCCTTGTCCAGCAGCCACCCGGTTTTCATCGCCCCGCTGGCGTCCAGATAATACCACGTGCCGCCGTCATGGAGCCAGCCGGTGTTCATAATGCCGTTCCGGCCAAAATGGTACCACTTCCCGCTGATTTGCTTCCAGCCGGTTTGGAGCGCGCCGTTTTCCGACCATTGCCAGTTTCCCGCCGTATCCCTCTGCCATGCTGCGGAGACACTTAAGGGCGCGGAAAGTGCCATCGCGGCGGCCAGAGCGGCAGCCAGGATTTTCTTTTTTTGCATTGCAGTCCCTCCTGTTGATTGAGTGATATATATTATATCACATTTATGTTTAAAAGTAAACATAACAGGTGCGTTATATTAAACATACTTTATGCTATAAAAATGTGCAATAATAGAAATAGAGTTCGCAAAATTCACAGGGAGGTAAATGCAATGGAAGAATTAAAGATCACAAAAAAGACGGAACCAGTGATGTTTACGATCAGAGTTGATAAATCTATTGTGGATTTTTATGATAATTTAGCCAAGGAGACCAACAGGAGCCGCAACGAACTGATTGCCATGGCCCTGGAGTTTGCAATGGATAAAATTAAGGTCGAACACTTTCCGGAAAAATCATCATTTTAAAATAGGATAAATTCCGGCCGCGGCTTCCGTTCCCGGCCGGAATTTTTTCGCATCTCCCGTCCCGAAGGGCGGTTACAATTGTCTGACAAAATGGGTAAAATGCTTGAATTCAGCCGGCGGATGCGGTATAATGAGCAAAATGTTTACTCAAAATAAAGGAGCTGACGATTTATGTCCCGCCGTTTGTTCTGCGAGCTGGGCCCTACCGCTTACCGAATTTCTGCCGCCAAGGAAATCACTCTCCGCTGGCTTCAGGACCTGACGGGCGGGAGACGCTTTGCTTCAGAAATTGCCCCCTCCCTGCTTCCTTCCGTGATCAGCCGCCACTCCTCCCTGGTGCGCCGCACACTGGGCAGCGTGGACCCGGTCCTGCAGGAAAACAAGGCGGAGAACCTCCGGCTGGCCATCCCCCATATCAACCGGGTTTTGATCCGCCCCGGCGAGACGTTTTCCTTCTGGCGGCTGGTGGGCAACTGCACGGAGCGGAAGGGGTACCGGGAGGGGCTGGTTATCAAAGGCGGGCTGCCCGGGCGGGGGATCGGCGGCGGCATGTGCCAGTTTACGAACCTCCTTCACTGGCTGGCCCTCCATTCCCCGCTGGAGGTGGCGGAGCATCATCACCACAACGGCGTGGACCTCTTCCCGGACTGCGGGCGGAAGGTCCCTTTCGGATGCGGCACGTCGATTTTGTACAATTACCGGGACTACCGGCTCTATAACCCCACAGAACAGACTTTCCAGTTCGCCGTCTGGCTGGACGACCGCAACCTGAACGGGGAGCTGCGGGCGGAGCACGCCCTGGAAACCTCCTTTCACATCCGGGAGGAGGAAGCCTGGTTCCGTCTGGAGGCGGACGGCAACTGGTACCGGCACAATAAAATTTACCGCCGGACGGTGGACAAAAAGACCGGCCGCACGCTGCGGGACGAGATGCTTTTGGAAAACCACTCCCGTGTGCTTTATGACCCGTCCTTTATCCCGGAGGAAAAGCGGAGACCCCCGGAGGATGCAAACGGGTGAGCGGACGCGCTTATTCTGCAAAAAAAACTCCGCCCGGACAAGGAGCCGGGCGGAGCGGGAAAAAGGGTGAGGCAAGGCCGCGCAGGGCTTTTCTCCCTGCATTCCCCAATATAGCACAGCCGGATTCAAAATCCTGCTGAAATCTGTCGAACCGTTTTCTTTTTATAAAATTGCGCCGTTTTCGTCGGTAATGATGCAGGCTCCTTCCGGCACATACACCCCGCCGACGGTCCCCCGCGCCGGATTGAGACAGTAGCCCCTGCCGTCAACTTCCTGGAGCCCGGTGAGCATTCTCCCGTCCGGACCCAGACGGTACCACCAGCCGTCCGTTTTGCGCCAGACGTTTTTCACCGGCCGGCCGTTTTCATACCAGTACCAGCCTTTGCCGGACTGCCCCCAGCCGTTTCGGCGGGCCGGAAGAAGCCCTTCATAGCCCTCGTCCAAATCCACGTCCCCGGAGACCCCGTCTACTCTGCCCCGGGCGCTGTACTGCCAGGCAATCAGATTTTCCCCGGCATACCCGCACTTTTTTGCGTAGTGGGCAATCCAGACCGGCCATTCCGCCAGCCTGCTCCGGTCAAGCCAGTTCAGATACCAGTCCAGGGAGCAGTACAGCCCCGCCCGGAAGCCCGCTTCCTGAATCGACTGCATGAAAACCCGGCACATTTCTGTTCGGACGGCCCTGGTCTGCGCCTTGATGGCGGGTTCATACTCCTGGTCGAAAAACACGGGGAGGGCAATCTGCTCCCGCCAGGGTTCGATGACCTTTCGGCAGATTTCCGCTTCCCGCCGCGCTTCATCCGCCGACGCGGCATAGGAGTACCAGTAAATTCCCACCGGAATCCCGGCTTCCTTCGCCCCCGCCATGTTATCCGCAAAGCGGGGGTCCGTTTGGTTCTCATACATGCCGAATCCCGCCCGGATGACCGCAAATTCGATTCCCGCCGCCTTCACTTTCCGCCAGTCAACGGCCCCCTGGTGCTTTGAAACGTCAATTCCTCTCATCCAACAGCCCCTTTCTGTAGAACATTTGTTTTATCAGTATATACCCATCCGCCTTTTTTGTCAAGCCGCCCCCTGACGTAGCAAACCAGGACGGCCGTGCTGACCGTCCTGGTTTGGCAGAATTGCAGGGACGGACCGTGTTCGTCCGGCATGTTTCCGGAATGCTAGGGGAACAATGCCGATATCTGCCCTGCAATTAAACGTTGATATTGTAGGGGCGGGGTTTCCCCGCCCGCCGGATTTTCCGGAATGTTCCGGCGTTTGATGCGGGCGAACGCAGTTCGCCCCTACATTTGCGGTTTGATTTGGCAGAAACGAAGGGGACGATAGGGGCTTAATCTCCCCATAACAGCGGGGAATCTCCGCCAGAGGCGCGCAGCTTGTCGCGCGCCAGCCGGAGCCCGGCGCGCGGTACAGCGGCCGCGTCGAATTGCCGGCGGCGGCCCCCTACAAATGCATTTTTTCTGTTTGGCGGGGACGATAGGGGCTTAATCTTCCCCATAACAGCGGGGAATCTCCGCCGGAGGCGCGCAGCTTGTCGCGCGCCAGCCGAAGCCCGGCGCGTGGTACAACGGCCGCGTCGAATTGCCAGCGGCGGCCCGCCGCACGCCGCCCCCCTACAAATGCGTTTTTTCTGTTTTACGGGGACGATAGGGGCTTAATCTCCCCATAACAGCGGGGAACCTCCGCCGGAGGCGCGCAGCTTGTCGCGCGCCAGCCGAAGCCCGGCGCGTGGTACAGCGGCCGCGTCGAATTGCCAGCGGCGGCCCGCCGCCCGGGCTCAGGCGGTTTCGATGCTGGCGTCCGCCTGGAGATTCAGCTTTTTCACGGCGTCCTCGCGCATTTTGTACTTAAGAATCTTGCCGGCGGCGTTCATCGGGAAGGCGTCCACGAAATCCACATACCGGGGCGTTTTGTGCTTGGCCATGTGGGATGCCACGTATTCCTTCAGCTCCGCCTCGGTCATGGATTCGCCCGGCTTTAAGATGACGCAGGCCATGATTTCCTCGCCGTACTGCTTGTCCGGGACGCCGATGACCTGGACGTCGGACACCTTGGGATGGGTGTAAATAAAGTCCTCGATTTCCTTCGGGTAGATGTTCTCGCCGCCGCGGATAATCATGTCCTTAATGCGGCCGGTAATCTTGTAGTTGCCGTTTTCGTCCCGGCGGGCCAGGTCGCCGGTATGGAGCCAGCCGTCTTTGTCGATGGCGGCGGCGGTGGCGTTGGGCATTTTGTAATACCCCTTCATGATGTTGTAGCCCCGGGCGACAAATTCGCCGTCCACATTGTCGGGGAGGTCCTCGCCGGTCTCCGGGTCCACAATCTTGCACTCAACGCCGTACAGCGCCCGGCCCACCGTGTTGACCCGCACATCCAGCGGATCGTCCACCCGGCTCTGGGTGCAGCCGGGGGAGGCCTCGGTCTGGCCGTAGACGATGGTGATTTCGCTCATGTGCATTTTGTTCACCACGTCTTCCATCACCTTGACCGGGCAGGGGGAACCCGCCATAATGCCGGTGCGCATGTAGCTGAAGTCGGTTTTGGGGAAATCCTCGTGGCCCAGCATGGCGATGAACATGGTGGGAACCCCGTGGAAGGCGGTGATTTTTTCCCTGTTGATGCAGTCCAGTCCCTTGCGGGGGGAGAAGGCCGGGATGGGGCTCATGGTGACGCCGTGGGTCATGGAGGCCGTCATGGCCAGCACCATGCCGAAGCAGTGGAACATGGGAACCTGGATCATCATCCGGTCGGCGGTGGACAGGTCCATGCAGTCGCCGATGGCCTTGCCGTTGTTGACCACATTGTAGTGGGTGAGCATGACGCCTTTGGGGAAGCCGGTGGTGCCGGAGGTGTACTGCATGTTGCAGACGTCGTGCTTGTTGATGGCCGCGGCGCGGCGGTAAACTTCCTCCACCGGAACCCGGCCGGCCAGCGCGAGGGCTTCGTTCCAGGTGTAGCAGCCGGGCTGCTCGGAATCCACCGTGATGATGTTGCGCAGGAAGGGCAGCCGCTTGATGTGGAGCGGGTGGCCCTTTTCCGCAGTGGCCAGCTCGGGGCAGATTTCCTTCATAATCGCCACATAGTCGGAATCCTTGTAGCCGTCGATCATCACCAGGGTGTGGGTGTCCGACTGGCGGAGCAGATATTCCGCCTCGTGGATTTTATAAGCGGTGTTCACCGTCACCAGCACCGCGCCGATTTTGGTGGTCGCCCAGAAGGTGATGTACCACTGGGGGACGTTGGTGGCCCAGATGGCCACATGGTCGCCGGGACGGACGCCCATGGCGATCAGCGAGCGGGCGAAGGTGTCCACATCGTCCCGGAATTCCGCGTAGGTGCGGGTGTAGTCCAGGGTGGTGTAGCGGAAGGCGTACTGGTCGGGGAATTCCTCCACCATCCGGTCCAGAACCTGCGGGAAGGTGAGGTCGAGGAGGGTTTCCTTGGGCCAGACATATTTGCCGGTGCCGGACTTGTTGTCGTAAAGGCGGCCGCCGCTCCGCTCATGCCCCAGATACTGCGCCATGAAGTTGGCAAAGTGGGGGAACACGATGCCGGCGTCGCTCAGGTCGGGCGCGTACTGCTTGAGCCATTCCAGGGAAACGTACCCTTCGTAGTTGATGGAATTGAGGGTGCGGATAATATCGTCGATGGGGAGATCGCCTTCCCCGATGAGGCGGTAGGAAACCTTGCCGTTTTCCATGACCGAATCCTTGATGTGAGCATACTTAATGTACGCGCCCAGGTTCTGCACCGTTTCCTCCGGGCTTTCGCCGGCAAAGCGGTAGGGGTGATGGACATCCCACAGGGCGGCCACATTGTCGCTTTCGGTCCGGTTTAAGAGGTCGCGGAGACGGGCGGTGTCGGAATAAACGCCGTTGGTCTCCACCAGCAGGGTGACGCCCGCTTTTTCTGCGTCCGGAACCAGCGCCTTCAGGGCGCTCAGCACCGCCTCGTCGTCCACCTCGCCCATGGGCGCCGCCGTCAGGTCGCCCAGGATGCGGATGTAAGGGGTGCCCAGCTTTTCCGCAAGGGCAATATACTCCCGGATCTCCGCCAGGGTTTCTTCCCGGCGCCCGGTGTCCTTCAGCGCGCAGCCGGTGGACAGGCAGGGGATTTCCAGATGCTTGCTCCGGAGCAGGGACAGCGTTTCAGGCAGGTTTTCCTCGCGGAAGGGCCTCGCGTGGATGGAGAAGATGTCGTCCCCCAATCCGCGCAGCTCGATGCCGGAGAAGCCGAAATCCTTGGCCATGGTATAAATGTCTGTCCAGTCGAAGTCCGGACAGCCTAATGTTGAAAACGCGAGCTTCATCTCTGATTCCTCCTGTTTGGAATAATCGTTGTCTTCTTATAGTACCACACATTATTCCAAATGTAAAGAGGTTTCAGAAATTATTTTTCTGTAAATCGGTAAGATGAAGCATATTATACTGATTTTTTGCGATAAAGCGGTGAATTGCCAGCGGTTGAGAGGATTTATCCGATTTCCTGCTCCGATACAGTCAGGGTAACTGCGATCCCGGCATTACAATCGGTGCTGCGGAAATCCTGCGGAGTTACTTCCGTGCGCATACTGTGCTCCTCCACACCTGTTTTTACCCAGAACGCCACTTCCTGGTCCAGTTCCACCGGAACCGGCTCTTCAATTTTCCAGTTCAGCACGGCGGCAGAATCTTCCAGTGCCGTTTCCAGAGATGGATAGCTGTACTGCGTGTGGCCGCTTTCGTCCATAAGGTATAAATCAAAGCCGGTATCCGTCAGCTGGACGGCAATCCGCTCGTCCGGGGACTGGATTTCCCCCTCTATGACCCCGTCCTCCTGCCACTGGCCGTCCCGGTAAACCCAGACGGAAATTTTCTGGGATTTGGCCGATTCGTCAAAGGAAATGTCGAAAAATTGGATGTCGTCAAAAATTTCCAGAACCTCCGCAGTTTCCTCGGAAAACTGGCTGGGCTCAATGGACATTCCTTTTTTATCAGAGCAGGCGGACAGCGGCAGCGTCAGAAGCATTGCCATGAGGATCGAAGCGCACTTTTTCACAACCAGCTCCTCCCTTCCTATTTCAATTTGGAAAATCACCAGCAGATCCGGTCCATCATCCCGTTCATATAGGCGATGGCGATGCCGAAATTGGTCACCGGCACGCCGTACTGCTGGGCCTCGCTGAGCTTGGAGAGCATATTTTTCCGGTTAATCATGCAGCCGCCGCAGTGGAGGATGAGTTTATAGTCCCGGATGTTTTCGGGGAATCCGGGCCCGGAAAAGACGGTGAATTCCACCGGCCCGCCCAGGAATTTTTCCAGGAGCTTCGGCAGCTTCTGCCGCGCAATGTCCCCCTCCAGGGCGTGATGGGTGCAGGCTTCCATGATGAGGACCCTGTCCCCCGGCCGGAGGGAGCGCAGGGCCTTTGCGCCGTCGAGAAAGCTCTGAATGTCCCCTTTCATCTCGGACATCAGCACCGAGAAGGAGGTGAGGGGCACTTCCTTCGGGATGCGCTCGTTGACCAGTTTGAACACCTGGGAGTCGGTGATGACCAGGTCGGGGAGGCGGTTCAGCGCCTCCAGCATGGGCGCAATGCCGTCGGGAACCACCGAAATCACCCGGCAGCGGCGGTCCAGAAGCTCCCTGGTCATCTGCACCTGGGGCAGAATCAGCCGTCCCTTGGGCGCCTGGATGTCCTGGGGCATCACCAGCATCACCAAAGCCCCCTCCTCCACCAGATGCGCCGTAACCGGCGGCACTTCAAAGTCCGTGCCGGCGTTTTGGATGAGGAACTTTTTAAAGGCCCCCATTTCCGCGGGGTCCCGGGCGTCCAGCGCGAGACAGGGGATGTCAAAGGGCGGCAGGGAGGCTTCCCCGCCGTCAAAACGGTTGACAACGCAGACGGTCCGGACGCTGTTTTCCTTTAATAAGCGCAGATATTCTTCCTCGCGGGAAAAATCTTCGGTCCCGGAGGAAACGACCAGCACCGCCAGGTCGGTTTTGCGCATGACCTCCAGCGTCTTTTCGGTGCGCAGCCCCCCCAGCTGGGAGGAATCGTCCAGCCCGGCGGTATCGATGAGGACCACCGGCCCGATGGGGAGGAGCTCCATGGACTTGTAGACGGGGTCCGTCGTAGTGCCGGAAACCTCCGATACCACCGAAATCTGCTGGCCGGCCAGCTGGTTTAACAGGGTGGATTTGCCGCTGTTGGTGCGGCCGAAAAAGGCGATGTGCAGGCGGTTTGCGCGGGGTGTGTCGAGCATAGGGAAACTTCCTTTCTTTTGTGCTTACCAGCAGAGCCGGCGGGATTTGCGGAGCAGCTCCTTCCGGTTCTGCCAGTCCGGGATGACGCCGCTCAGGGCGGAATAGAAGGCGGGGGAGTGGTCAAAATGGAGCCGGTGGCAGAGCTCATGGGCCGCCACATAGTCAATGCACTCCTCCGGCGCGGCCATCAGCCGCCAGGAGAAATTGACCGACCCCTTTGCGGAGCAGGAGCCCCACCGGGTTCTGGCCGAGGTGATGCGCAGCCCGGTCCAATCGGTCCCGAACAGGGCGGCGTACCGCTCCAGCTTCGGGGGGAGGAGCTCCCGGGCGGCGGCGCGGTAAAATTTTTCCGCCGCGTCTTTTATTTCCTTCTCCCCGGCAGAGCGGGGCAGCGGCAGGCAGAATTTTCCTTCCCGGATGCCGGCCGGTTCCCCCTCCCGGAGGGCGATGGGGTATTCTTTTCCCAAAAAGGGCAGCAGCGCCCCCTCCCGGAGCGGGGACGGAACGGGGGGCGCGGCGGCGATGGCGCGCTGGGCCCAGTCGGCGTGGCGGCCGACGATGCGGTCGATTTCCCGCCGGGGAAGCCGCAGCGGCGCGCGGACTTCCAGCACCCCGCCGGGCAGGACGCGGAGCGTCACGGTTTTCCGCCGGGAACGGATGAGTTTGTATTCCATCATGCGCCGCCTCGCTTCAGAGTGTTTGTGCAGGCGGGGAAAAGTCCTCCCGGCTGCGCGATGCGGCGGGCGGCTTCCCCGGCGTCCAGGCCGCCGGTGTCCAGGATTTCGTCCGCCGGCCAGTCCCGGAAGGCCGCCAGACACCGGTCCAGCTGCTTCGCCGGCCAGGAATCCGCGCCGTCTCCCCGCAGCGCCAGCCGCCGGAGGATGACCTCCCGCGGGGCCGTCAGAAGCACCTGCCGGAGCGGATGCTGCTTCGCCAGCCTGCCTGCGGTTTCTTCCCAGTAGTCCCGGCGGGTGATGGTCATGGGGACAATGAGCGTCCCCCGGTAATGCCCGGCGATATAGGCGAGCATTTCATAGTTGACGGCGCGCCAGGGCGGATGGTTCTGGTAGTCCCCGCCGGAGAGCGCCTGCATGGCGGGCGGGATATGCCGGACCAGGAATGCGCCGGCGTCCTCCGGGTCGTATACAAAGGAATCCGGCAGCAGCCGGCGCAGATTGTCCGCCGTTTCGGTTTTGCCGACGCCGAAGGGGCCGTTCAGCCAGAGTATCAAAAACATTCCTCCCTAAAACAAGATGTTGGTCCAGTAAAACAGCGGTTCCGCCAGGAAAAAGCCCGCAAAGCAGCTGGCGGCGTTGGCGGCTGCGGCGCAGAGAACCCGCCGCTTCCCGCTTTTGCCCAGAGGGCAGCGGGCGTAGGCCACCGCCTCTATGATGGTGATGAAAATTTCCAGGGGAATCATGTAGAAGAAGTAGAAAAACCCGACAACCGGCGCGCCGACCTTGTCCGCGCACCAGATGATGTAGTACATGAGGAGCTGGGTGGACATATTTAAAATAAGGAAAAAGACCCAGTGCCGCTTCAGGGAAAAGCCGAACAGCAAAAACACAATTCCTTCGATAATCAAAGTGGGAATCAGCGTGGTAAAATACTGGAACGGATAGGCAAGCCACCAGGAGCGCTGAGATGTTTCGCCGGTTTGGGCGTCAAACCGGACCGTGGAGCGGAACACATGGGTTTCCACCACGTCCGAAACGACCGTCCCTTCTTCGGATGCCAGAATAATGCGGAAGGAATCCGGCGGCGCGTAGCCGAAAGCGTGGACCATTTCCCCCCCGTCGGGTTCGCCGGTAAGGCTGCCGGAAAGAGGAATGTGGGTCCCGCCGGACAAAGCAGGGTACCAGCCTTCATCTTCTAAAGAAGCCAATCCTTTTAGCAGCTCCGGGTCCGCCGCCGCCCGTTCTTCCTCGGTGAGGTTTGGATAATCGTCCTGATATGGAACCAGCAGATCCAGGTAATAAAGCCCCTCCGGCGGGTTTTCCACCCGGACGGTCACCTGGGGCTTGGGGCCCATGTCGGCGAAAACAGGGAAAGCGAAAGCAATGGGGAAAACCATCATCACAAGCAGACAGATCATCCGTTTGAACCGCATCAAAATCCCTCCTTTTCCTTTCCTTCAGTATAGCACAGCTTTCGGGGATTTGCAAAGATTTTGGGGAAATTCTTGCCCCAATCAGGGGAATGTGCTATACTATTACCAAATAAAGGCCACGCGAAATCAGGCGGAAAGGCGGCGTTTGCTGTGAAGGATTGGAAAGCATATTTGAAGGAAGCTGTTTCCCGGGAGCTTCAGGGCTGCCGGATGCGGACGGCGGACGGGGTTTCCCTTTATACGCCGGACGGGATGGGGAACTACCCGGCTTTGTGGACCCGGGATTTTGCCTATATGGCGGAGTATGCCGGGGAGCTGATGGGGCCGGAGCATATCCGGCAGTGCCTGTGCGTTACTCTGGACCATGCCCGGGAATCGGACGGCTGGATTCCCGACCGGGTGGACGCGGCGGGAGCGGCGGTCTACAGCGCCGGGAACCCGGACCTCCCCTGCGGGGAGCCCAATCTGGACAACGGCCCCTTTGCCGTAATCACGGCATATTTCCTGCTGAAACTGCTTCCGGACGGAGAAGGGCGGGGATTTCTGGAGCAATACGCCTCCGCCTTGTACCGGGGACTCGCCTGCATCCCAAAAGGAGAAGGCGGGCTGGTTTATAACCCGCCGGAGAAGCCCCACTCTCCCTACGGCTTCACCGACTGCATCTGCAAGACCGGCCTTTTAATGAAAGAATCCCTCCTGTACTGGCGGGCCTGCCGGATGCTGGCGGAGCTGTTTGCCCGGCACAGTATCCGGCCGGAATGGGCAGCGGAGCTGTCCCGTCAGGCGGATTCCATTGAAAACAGCCTGGAAAAGACCTTTGGGGACGAAAGCGGGATGCTTCTGGCCGCCACCAAAGACTGCCGCCAGATTGACGTCTGGGGGAGCTGTTATGCCCTGGCGGTGGGGTTCCCCTTGACGGAGCAGCGGAGAGCCTCCGTGATCCGCTGGCTGCTGGACAACCGGGAGGGAATCCTCCAAAACGGTCAGCTGCGCCACACCGCCCCCGGAGAGTTCTGGGAAAAATGCCTGCTGCCGGTGCCGGAAGGGGAATACCAGAACGGCGCTTACTGGGCCACAGCGGCAGGCTGGTACGCCGAAGCGGTGGCCGGGGAGGACCTGGCTTCTGCCCGCCGGGTGCTGGAGGACGCCTGCTGTTACTTTGAAACCTGCGGGATTTTTGAGTGCGTCAACGGCGATTACCGGAAACTGCCCCACTATGTGGTCAGTGCGGCCAATGTTTACGGGGCCGCCAAAAAACTGCTGTAAGAAAGGAAAAGAAAATGCTCAAAGGAAAAACCGTCCTGCTGGGAGTGTCCGGCGGGATTGCCGCTTATAAAATCGCGAATTTGGCCAGCATGCTGAAAAAGGCCCATGCGGACGTTTACGTCCTCATGACCGAAAACGCTACCCATTTTATCACCCCCATCACCTTTGAAAGCCTCACCGGCAACAAATGCGTGGTGGACACCTTCGACCGGAATTTCCAGTTCAACATCCAGCACGTTTCCCTGGCCAAAAAGGCGGATGTGGCGCTGATCGCCCCGGCCACCGCCAACGTCATCGCCAAAATGGCCCACGGCCTGGCCGATGATATGCTGACCACCACCGTTTTGGCCTGCCAGTGTCCAAAAATCGTGGCCCCGGCCATGAACACCCGGATGTATGAAAACCCCATCACCCAGGACAACATGAAAATCCTGGAAAAATACGGCTTCACCGTCATCAAGCCGGCAACCGGCTATCTGGCCTGCGGGGACACCGGGGCCGGGAAAATGCCCGACCCGGAGGAGCTGTTCGACTACATTTTGCAGGCGGTGCAGTGCGAGAAGGACTTACAGGGCAAAAAAGTGCTGGTGACCGCCGGGCCGACCCAGGAAGCGTTGGACCCGGTGCGGTATTTGACGAACCATTCCTCCGGGAAAATGGGCTACGCCGTGGCGAAGGCCGCCGCCCGCCGCGGCGCTGATGTGACTTTGGTGGCCGGGCCGACGGACCTTCCGGACCTGCGCTTTGTCAAGATGGTCCATGTCACCAGCGCTTCGGAAATGTTTGAAGCCGTTTCCTCCCGGGCTGAGGAGCAGGACATCATCGTCAAGGCCGCCGCTGTGGCGGATTACACCCCCGCGGAGGTTTCCGGGGAGAAGATCAAGAAAAAAGAGGGGGATTTGTCCATCCCCTTGAAGCGCACCGCGGATATCCTTTCCTGGCTGGGGGAACACAAGCGGGAAGGGCAGTTCCTCTGCGGCTTTTCCATGGAAACGGAGAACGTTTTGGAAAATTCCAGAGGGAAGCTCACCCGCAAAAACGCCGACATGATTGCCGCCAACAGCCTGCGGACCAATGGGGCCGGTTTTGCCGGGGATACCAATGTTTTGACCCTGATTACGGCGGATTCGGAGGAGGAACTGCCCTTAATGAGCAAGGACGAGGCGGCCCACAGGCTGCTCACCGCCATTTTGCGGAAAATGGAGAACGGCCATGGCAAAGCGTAAGAACGGGAACCCGGAAACCATGCCGGAGCCGCCCTGTTATCTCATCGACCTTCTGCCCAGGCGGGCGCCGGAGGAACGGGCGGCCCAATATTCCGCATTCGTGCGGTATCTCCGCCGGGAAAAGGAGACAAAAGAGCTGGCCCGCCGCCTGGTGCGCCTTCTGCTGAAACTCCACTGCTACGAGGAGCTGTTTCTGCGGGTTGGAATCGGCTGGAAACGGTGTCCGCCCCCGGGGCAGCTGGCGAAAGGGCTGCGGGCTTGCCTGGCCGGAGAGGGCGCTGCCATGGAATTCGATATCGGAAGGGGAAAGGCCCGCCTTATTTTGGACAGCGGCGACCTGTATCTCTGCCTTTATACCGCCGACAGGGATTGCGCGGAGCTGGTGTCCCAGCTGGCCTGGTCGGAGGGCTTATTTTTCCGCCGTTTGGACGGCTGACCGGATTTGGAGGAAATGAATATGGAGATCAAAACAAAGCGGCTGGTTCTGCGGCCCATTGTCCCGGAGGATTTTGACGCCCTCATGGAAATCATGAACGGCCGCCGGGTCCGGGAGGTCTGGGGCCACGCTTTCGCCCCGGAGGACGTGAACCAGTGGATCGAAAGACGCCGGAAAGGCTACGAAGAAAACGGCATGGACTACCTGCTGGCGGTCAGCCGGGAAACCGGCGAACCTGTGGGCCAGGCGGGGCTTCTGAAAGAGGAAATGGACGGGAAACCCGTCTGGGGCATCGGCTGGATTTTAGGGGAGAAGCACCAGGGCAAGGGCTACGCCACCGAAAGCGCCAACGCCCTCATTGAATACGCCTTTACCGTCATGGGCCTTCCGGAAATCTGCTGCGACATCCGGCCGGAGAACGAAAAATCCCAGGCGGTGGCCGCCCGGCTCGGCATGGAAAAATGCGGGCAGTTTGTGAAAATTTACCGGGGAGTGGAAATGCCCCACGACATTTTCCGCTTGAAAAGGGAGGACTGGAAATGATCGTCCACATTTTCGGCGGCTCCGGTTCCGGCACCTCCACCTTGGGCCGGGCCATTGCGGCGGAGTACGGGTATCATTTTCTGGACACGGACGATTTTTTCTGGATGCCCACCGACCCGCCTTTTTTGGAAAAACGTCCCCCGGAGGAACGGCTTTCTATGCTCCGGAAAGAATTTGCCGCCCATGGAAGGGTTGTCCTCAGCGGCTCCCTGTGCGGCTGGGGCGACCCGCTGATCCCGCTGTTTGGCCTGGCGGTGCGCATGGAACTGCCCCCGGAAATCCGGCTGTCCAGGCTGGAGACAAGAGAGCGGGCGCGGTTTGGGGACCGCATCCTCCCCGGCGGGGACATGGAGCGCCAGCACCGGGAATTCATGGACTGGGCGGCCCGGTACGATACCGCCGGGCCGGAAATCCGCAGCCGTGCGCTCCACGATGCATGGCAGGAAACGCTCGCCTGCCCGGTGATTGAGCTTGACGGGAGCCTGCCTGTTCGGGCGCTCCTGCGCGCTCTCGCGCCGTATTTGTGACCGATGGAAGGAGAACGCCATGTTTTACTTTGTGCGCCACGGAAAGACCGACTATTCGGAGCGGAATACGAAAATGTATCAGGGCTTCGGCGTGAACCTCTCGCCTTTATCGGAAACCGGTATCCGGCAGATCCGGGAAACGGCGAAGGACCCCCGCTTAAAAGGCGCGGATTTGATTTTAAGTTCGCCGTATACCAGGGCTTTGCAGACGGCCGCCATCCTGTCCAAAGAACTGGGCGCGGAAATTGCGGTGGAAACCGGCCTCCACGAGTGGCTGGCCAATAAAAACTACATCTATGAGGACGATGAAACGGCGGAAACCGCTTACCGGGAGTATGAGAAAAACCGGGGAGAATACCCGGAGGGGGAGGAAAAAGCCTGGGAGAGCGCGGAGATGATCCGGGAGAGGGTATTGCGGGTTTTGAACAAATACGCCCGTTATGGCAAAGTCGTCGTGGCCTGCCACGGCATGATGATGCAGGCCGTAACCGGCTGCCCCCACCCGGACAACGGGGAGATTGTGGAATTTACGCCTGAACGGATTATTTGAAAGATTAACTATTAAAAGTCAAGCCTGAAAATGAATGGTGGTGGTGAAAAAGGATAGCTCAAAAAAGGTATAGCAAAGCAAAGGTCTTGTCAGACCTCTGCTGGCTATTTCAAGCAGCTGCCCTCA
>DVFM01000018.1 GCA_018713245.1 Candidatus Merdivicinus intestinavium | reverse complement strand
GCGTCGCCGAAGCCCATCTGGACAGCTTCGTAGCCGTCGTTTTCAGCGGTCTTTTTCTGCACAACGGTGCAGGGGCCGGCTTCGATGACGGTCACCGGAACGACTTTTCCGGATTCGTCGAAAATCTGGGTCATGCCGATTTTCTTGCCGATGATTGCTTTTTTCATCTTTTCTTTCCTCCTATTAGGCTATTGGTTGGCTTTTCACCAACTTGACCCTCCGGCTGCCGCAATTTTGCGGTTCCGGACCGCGAGGCGTTCAGATTCTTCTGTCGAGATTACAGGTTGATCTCGATTTCAACGCCGGCGGGGAGCTCAAGGCCCTGAAGCGCTTCAACGGTCTTTGCAGAAGGTCTCAGCACGTCGATGAGCCGCTTGTGGGTTCTCATTTCAAACTGCTCGCGGCTGTCTTTGTATTTATGAACAGCGCGAAGGATGGTCACAACCTCTTTGTCGGTGGGCAGCGGGATGGGGCCTGCAACTCTGGCGCCCGTTCTCTTTGCTGTTTCCACGATCTTTGCGGCGGCAGTATCCACCAGGGTGTGATCGTACCCTTTCAATCTGATTCTGAGTTTTTCTTTGACTGCCACTGTCATCGCCTCCTCGGAAATTTTGGGGACAAGACCAAAGCCGAACACGTTTCCGTGTGTTTCGCATCCAGACAAATAAAAAAGCCGAAAAACACAACTGTTTTCCGGGACTCTGGACCGTACCATCCCCGCCGCTGTTGGTCGCAAGCCGGCAGGCCTGGGGCACTTGCAGCCTCAAAAGGCGCAGTTTGCCTTGGAGTTTGCCCGCTGTCTTACCATCACGCAAGCCAGCCCGGGGCACTTCCATCGTATTCCACTTTTGTCGCCCGGTTTAAAATCGGACATACTCGGCGAAAATTACCCGCTCTGGGACCTGCCCGAAAGCAGCGTCTTGACCTCACGGCCGGCGGCAACCTCTCGCTTCATCGCATATCTGTCGCAGTCACGCAAATGTTATTATACAATGGTACAAGCCGTTTGGCAAGGGGTTTTTCAATTTTATTTGTGAATTTTTTGTAAATTAAACCGAGCAAGTTCAATCGGCCGGCCGAATTTTTTCTCACGTCCTAAAGTCGAATAAATCTTTTGGAGAAACCTCTAAAATTTCGCACAAATGGAAGATCACATCCAACGAAACGCCAACGGTAGCCAATTCAATCGCACTCATATGGCTGCGGTCAATATTCAGCTTTTCCGCAAGCTGCATCTGGGTGAATCCGCGCGCTTTGCGGTAAAACGCAATATTCAGCCCAAGGCTTTTATATTGATGGTAATACGCAGCATTCATGAAATCACCCCATATATAAAGTATGGGGTGATTTTCGAGCAAAATAAACCTTGTAAAAACAGTATTATGATGCTTGACACACGTCATTATATGCCTTATAATCTATGTATCAAACTGCACGGCAAACTTTTGCCGCAAAACGGGGTGTTATTATGGAATCCTGCTACCAAAGAGCCTTCCGCCTTCTGCGGGACCGAATGGAAGCCGCCTGTGCGGAGGGGGAGAAAATCCTGCGGGAAAATCCGCCCTCCCCGCCCGACGCCCGCCGGGCCTACCTGGACCTGTTCGGCCAAACGGAGGACCTGATTCAGGCGCTCCAGCAGGCGCACCGGGACGCGGAGGAAATTTTCCTGGACACGGACGAGCTGGACGAGGGAGCCTGCATAAAATAAGGAAGGGACGGCCCAAGAAACCGCCCCTTCCTTTTTTCTGTATACAGCTATCCCGCAGGGTTTCCTCCCCCGAAAGCGGCGGTTTATCCCGCCGTTTCAGAATTTTCCCCGCGGGACGCCAAGCCGCGTCGAAGCAAAAAGCATCCCAACCGGCGCGGGGTTTCCTCCCCCGAAAACGGCGGTTCATCCCGCCGTTTCAGAATTTCCCCCGCGGGACGTCAAGCCGCGTCGAAGCAAAAAGCATCCCAACCGGCGCGGGGTTCCCTCTCCCGAAAACGGCGGTTCATCCCGCCGTTCCCGCACCTTCCCCGCGGGACGTCAAGCCGCGTCGAAGCAAAAAAACAGCGAGATCGTCTTCGTCAAAAGAAAGACCGGTAAAAATGCGGAAGGCGTAGACGGCCTGGTAAACAAGCATCCCCAGCCCGTTCCGGCAGACAAGCCCCCGCTCCCGGCAGGCTTTCAGCAGACTGGTTTCGGCGGGTTTGTAAACAATGTCACAGACCGCCGGGCGCCCCCCGTCCAGGAAGGAAAAACCGGCGAAATCCGCCGCCGTGCCGCTCATGCCCAGCGGGGTGGCGTTGATGATAATGTCCGCCCAGGCTCCGCAGGTTTCCGCCGACAGCGCGGAAAAGGGCAGCACTTCGCCCCTGCTCCCGGCGGGAAGGATGGCCTCCCCCTGCTCCGGACGGCGGCAGAACACCCGCACGGCGTCCGCGCCGCAGTCCAGCGCCTTGCGGCAGATGGACCGGGCGGCGCCCCCGGCCCCCAGCAGAGCCACCCGGCTGCCCGCAAAGGGCGCGCCCATCTGCTCCAGTGCCGCCCGGATGCCGTCGCCGTCGGTGTTGAAGCCGCAGAGCTTCCCGTCCCGGACGCGGACCGTATTCACCGCCCCGCAGCTTTGGGCGTAGGCGTCGATTTCGTCCAGGAAGGGAATAACGGCGCTCTTATGGGGGATGGTGATGTTAAAGCCGTCCAGGTTCTCCCGGGCATATTCCGTAAAACGGCCCAGTTCCTCCGGCCGGACGTGGCAGGCGGCGTAATCCCCTTCCACCCCCAGCTTTTCCATGATTTTCCCCTGAATCAGGGGGGAGAGGGTGTGGGCGATGGGGTCTCCGATCACAGCAAGTCTCCAGGCCATCCTCACACCTCCCCCGCCCGGCGCAGGGCTTCCCACAAAAGCTGGGCCACCACCGGCGGCGCGGCGCTGCTGTCCACCGTCAGATCGGCGTACCGGCGGTAAAGGCCGATGCGCTGGCCGTAAAGCTCCCGGACCCGGTTCACATCCCCGTTGATGAGGGGCCGCCCCGGCAGGCTGGCCGCGCAGAGGTCCTCCAGGTTCCGGTCCAGAAAGACGACCAGCCCGGTGGCTTTCAGCGCGTCCATGTTTTCACGGCGCAGGACAATGCCGCCGCCGCAGGCAATCACCCGCCCCTTGAGCTGGGCCGCCCGCTGGGCGCAGACGGTCTCCATCCGCCGGAAGATATCCTCCCCCTTTTCGGAGAAAATCCGGGGGATGGTAATCCCCGCCAGCTGCTCAATTTCCGTGTCCAGGTCCAAAAAGCTCATGGCGGTCAGGTCCGCAAAGCACCGTCCCACCGAGGTTTTCCCGCTGCCGGGCATCCCGATCAGCACCACATTGTCCTTCAACGCAATCTCTCCTTCTTACCGGTTTGGTTCCGCATGCGGGTATTTCCCCAAAAAGCGGAAGGTCTGGGTCTGCTCCCGCACCCGGCGGAACAGCTCGTCCGTCTCCCCGCCGCCGCTGTTTTCAAAGTCCAGGAAAAACAGGTATTCCCAGTTCCGGTCCGCCATGGGACGGGATTCAATCTTGACCAGATTCATGCCGGACTCCTCAAACAGCCGCAGCACCCGGCAAAGGCTCCCCACCACATGCGGCAGGGTGAACAGGATGGAAAATTTCCGGCTGCCGGAGGCAAAGTCCGCCTCCCGGGAGACAATGAGGAACCGGGTGAAGTTCTCCTGCTTGCGGTTGATGGGGGCGGCCAGGACGGAAAGGCCGTAGCACTCCGCCGCCCGCCGGGATGCAATGGCCGCCATGGAACGGGAGCCGCTTTCCGCCACCATCTGGGCGGCAGCCGCGGTGTTGTAAACCGGCCGGCGCACCCACCCGGGATACTGCGCCAGAAATTCCGCAGACTGGGAGATCCCCTGCTCGTGGGAAACCACCTCCCGGATGCCGGAAAGGGACGCCCCCGGCAGCGCCAGCAGGCAGTGGCTCACCTTGACATACTGCTCCCCTACAATATAAAACCCGTACTGCTCCAACAGGTCGTAAACCTCGGTAATGGCGCCGGTGGTGCTGTTTTCCACCGGCAGCACCGCCCGGTCCGCCTTCCCTTCGGCCAAAAGGCGGCAGGCGCCCCCAAAGGAATCCGCCGTCAGCAGTTTGGCCCCATCCCCGAAAAACTCATGCGCCGCCTCCTCAGCGTAGGAGCCGGGGATGCCGCTGTAGGCCGCAGTCAGCCCCTCAGGATTCTGTTTCAAAATCCACCGCCCCTTTCAGGAAATACTCGTCCCGGGTCATGGAGTAGCAGCATTCGTCCAGCCGCTCCCCGTCATAGCGCAGAAAACACTGCCGCAGCGTCCCCTCGTAAGTAAAGCCGCATTTTTCGATGACCCGCCGGGATTTTTCGTTGAAGGAGAAGTGCTGGACGCTCATCAGTTCCAGCCCCCGCTCCTCAAAAGCGTAGGAAATCACCCGCCGGGCCGCCTCGGTCATAATTCCTCTGCCCCAGTAGTCCGAGGAGAGGACATACCCCAGCATCTTCACCCCCGGGACGCCGCCCCGGTGGGAATCGTCGTGAAGGCCCACGGAGCCGATCACCTTGCCCGTCTCCTTCCAGACGAGGGCCCAGACCTCGCCGCCGTGAATAAAGCCCGCCAGAATCTGCTCGCTTTCCCGCCGGGACGCATGGGGCTTCCATCCGGCGGCAGGGCCCACCTCCGGCCGGGATGCGTATTCGTAAAAGTCCTCCAGGTCCTCCATCCGAAACCGCCTGAGCAAAAGCCGCGGGGTTTCCAGTTCCGTCCGGTTCATTCCACTCCTCCTTCCAGAATCTCCGCCAGCGCCAGCGCCGCCGCGCTTTCAATAACCACCGCCGCCCGGCTCAGGATGCAGGGGTCGTGCCGCCCGTGGATCACAAGTTCCGCGTCTTTCATGGCGGACAGGTCCACCGTCTGCTGCGGCTTTGCAATAGAGGGGGTGGGTTTGATCACCGTCTGAAACAGGAGGGGCATCCCGTTGGATATGCCCCCGGTGATTCCGCCGTTATGGTTGGTCAGGCAGACCGCCCGCCCTTCCTTCATCCGCATCTGGTCGTTGGCGGCGCTGCCCCGCAGGGAGGCAAAGCCGAACCCCAGCCCGAAGGAAATCCCCTTTACCGCCGGGACGGCAAAGATGTGGCGGGAAATCACGCTCTCCAGGCAGTCAAGCCCCGGCTCCCCGATGCCGGCGGGCAGCCCCGCCGCGGCGCACTGAATGATGCCCCCCACCGAGTCGCAGTCCATCCGCGCCGCCTGGATTTCCGCCTTCATGGCCTCCCCCGCCGCCGGGTCCAGCACCGGGAAGGCGTCCTTCTGCAATTCCCGCAGAAGCGCCGCCGGAATGTCCGCGGGGTCGAAGGGGATATCCGAAACCGGCCCCACCTGCAAAACATGGGCGCCGATTTCGATGCCCTTTTCCCGCAGAATCTGCCGGGCGATGCTCCCGGCAAACACCAGGGGGGCGGTGAGCCGCCCGGAAAAATGCCCGCCGCCCCGGGGGTCGTTAAAACCCCGGTACCGCACGAAACCGGCGTAGTCCCCGTGGGAGGGCCGGGCCAGCATGGCGGTTTTTTCGTAATCCTCCGGGCGGGTGTTCCGGTTGCGGATGATGGCGCAGAGGGGTGTGCCGGTGGTTCTGCCACGGTAGACGCCGCTCAGGAGTTCCGGGACGTCCCCCTCAATGCGGCTGGTAGACAGGCCGTCCTTTTTGGCGCGCCGCCGGTCCATCTGGCGGGAAATCTCCTCCGTGTCCAGCAAAAGCCCCGATGGGAGTCCCTCCAGCACCACCCCGATGGCCGGGCCGTGGGATTCCCCGAAAATCTGGTATTTCATTCGCATTCCTCCGCCTTTCCGCCCAGCCGGGCAAAGTCCTCCCAGAAGCCCGGGTAGGATTTTTTGACACATTCCGCCCCCAAAAGCCGCACCGGCCCTCTGCAGATGCAGCTTGCTTCCGCCGCCGCCATGGCGATGCGGTGGTCGTTCCGGCAGTCCGCCGTCCCGCCGGGCAGGCTGCCGGTCCCCGCAACTTCCAGAAAATCCGGGCCTTCCGCCGCTTCCCCTCCGAGGGACCGGATGAGGTCCGCGGTGGAGGCGATGCGGTCGCTCTCCTTCATCCGCAGCCGGGCGGCGTTGACAAAAGCCACCGTGCCGTTCCGCCCCGCGGCGGCCGCCGCCAGCGCCGGGATGAGGTCGGGAATCTGGGAAGCGTCCACCTCAATCCGGCCGGGTTCCGTCATTTTCCGGAGAATCTCCGCCGCCGCCCGGTCCCCCTGGAGGGAATCCTCCCGCAGGCCGGAAACCGCGACGCCGCACCCCAGGAAATTCATCCCCAGGAAAAAGGCCGCCTGGGACCAGTCGCCCTCGATTTCCCCGGAAATGGGGCGGTATTTCCGGCCGCCGGGGATCAGAAACCGCTCGTACCGGATGTTTTCCGCCGTGACGCCGCACCGGGCCATGGCGGAAAGGGTCAAATCCACATATCCTCTGGATTCCAGCCCGTCGGTGATGCGGATTTCCGAATCCTCGGGAAGCAGGGAAAGCCCCAGCAGCAGCCCCGTGACAAACTGGGAGCTCACCTTTCCGGACAGGGCGTATTTCCCGGCGGGAAGCGCCCCGGAAACCGCCAGCCGGTTCCCTTCCAGGCGGTAACGGACGCCTTTTTCCTCAAACAGGGAGAAATACGGTCCCAGCGGCCGCTCCATCAGCCGCCCGTGCCCCACAAAGGAAATTTCCCGTCCGCCGGCGCGGACCAGGGCCGGGGGGATCAAAAACCGCAGGGTGGAGCCGGACTCCCCGCAGTCCAGCTCCCCGCCCGCCCGGGCCGGGGCGGGGGAAATCCGAACGGTATCGCCCGAAACCTCCGCCTCCGCCCCCAAAGCCGGGAGGGCCCGGAGGGTGGCCTCCATGTCCGCGGAGGGGGAAAAGCCGGAAAGGCAGCTTTCCCCTTCCGCAAAGGCGGCGCACAGAAGCAGCCGGTGGGCCATGCTTTTGGAAGCGGGGACCTTCACGGTTCCCGAAAGGCGGCGGGGGGTAATCAGCAGGTTCATGCCAGTTCCTCCGCCCAGGCGGCGAACTCCGCTTTGGGCATCTTTTGGAGGAAAGCCTCCCCCGGCTCCCTGCAAAAGACCGCCGTCAGGCTGCCGCCGCTCCCCTTTTTGTCGTAGGCCAGGGTTTCCTTCAGCGCCGCCGGGGAAACCGCTTCCGCCCGGGTGGGCAGCCCGAACCGGGAGAGGAGCGCTTCCGCCCGCTTTGCCGTGCCGGGGGCGGTGAGGCCGTGGGCTTCCCCCATCTTTAAGATGGAAACCATCCCGCAGGAAACCGCTTCCCCGTGCATATAGCGGCTGTAATTCCCAAGCTTTTCATAAGCGTGGCCCAAAGTGTGGCCGAAGTTCAGGACCATCCGCCCGCCGGTGTCCTGCTCGTCGGCTTCCACCACCCGGCGCTTCTGGTCGCAGCTGCGCCGGAGGATTTCCTCGATGCAGGCGGAAAGCTCCCGCCGCCCGGCGCAGCCTTCCAGCAGTTCCAAAAGCTCCCGGTCGCCGATGAAGCCGTACTTCACCACCTCGGCCATGCCGTCGAAGAACACCCGGTCCGGCAGGGTGTCCAGGGTGTCCGGGTCCATGAGGACGGCCAGAGGCTGATAGAAGGCCCCGGCCAGGTTTTTCCCCTGTTTTAAGTCCACCGCCACCTTGCCCCCCACCGAGGAATCCACCTGGGAGAGGACGGTGGTGGGAATCTGGACATAGGGCACCCCCCGGAACAGCGTCGCCGCAGCGAAGCCCGCCATGTCCCCGGTGACGCCGCCGCCCAGGGCGACAATCAGCCCGCCCCGGGTCATGGGGAAGGGAACAGGGGTCAGAAGGCCGTCGTAAAGCTCCTCCAGGGTCCGCATGTTCTTGCTGGGCTCCCCCGCCGGGAAGGAGATGGACTTTACCGAAAACCCGGCGTCCCGGAGGGAATCGAGCACTGTTTTGGCGTAGAGGGGGCCCACATTGCTGTCGGTAATCACGGCCGCCTCCCTGCCGGAAAAGACCTTGCGGATCTCCTCCCCGCACCGGGAAAGGAGGCCCCGGGAAATGGTGATATCATAGCTGCGCCCGCCGGAAAGGGCGACGGTAAGCTGTTTCATGGGCGGTGCTCCTTTCTGGTTACAGGGTTTTTCCGTTTAATTCCGCAAAGGGCCGGATGGTTCTGACCAGCTCGTCAAAAGCGGCGGGGGTGATGGACTGCTTGCCGTCGCAGAGGGCTTTCTGGGGATTGTTGTGGACCTCGATGATGAGGCCGTCCGCGCCGACGGCCGCCGCGGCCTTGGCCATGGGCTCCACCATCCAGGCGATGCCGCAGGCGTGGGAGGGGTCCACGATCACCGGCAGGTGGGACGCCTTTTTCAGCATGGGGATGGCGGAGATGTCCAGGGTGTTGCGGGTGGCGGTCTCAAAGGTGCGGATGCCCCGTTCGCAGAGGATGACGTTGGGGTTCCCGGCGGCCATGATGTATTCGGCGCTCATCAGGAGCTCCTCCAGGGTGTTGGCCAGGCCGCGCTTCAGGAGGATGGGCTTGCGCACCGAACCCAGCTCCTTGAGAAGCTCAAAATTCTGCATATTCCGCGCGCCCACCTGGATAACGTCCACATCCTCGAAAAGGGGCAGGTGGGCCGGGGACATGATTTCGGTGACAATGGGAAGCCCCGTGCGCTTTTTGGCCTCCAGAAGCAGCCGGATGCCCTCGTCGTGGAGGCCCTGGAAGGCGTAGGGGGAGGTGCGGGGCTTGAAAGCGCCGCCCCGGAGGAGGTTCGCGCCGCTCTTTTTCACGGCCTTGGCCACCTCGGTGATCTGCTCCTCGCTTTCCACCGAGCAGGGGCCGGCGATGATCTGGAACTGCCCGCCGCCGATGGAAACGGGGCCGTTTGCCGCGGGGACTTCGACGACGGTGTCCTCGGGGTGGAATTTGCGGTTGGCCATTTTATAGGGCTCCTGCACCCGTTTGACCGATTCGACGATGTCGTTGGCGGCAATGTCGTCCTCATTGAGGCGGGTGGTGTCGCCCACCAGGCCGATGACGTTGGAGTGTTCGCCGATGATGGTATTGGCCTTGATGTTCCCGAGGGCTTCGATTTCGGAAATGAGCTTCTGGGCGGCTTCGGCGCTGGTATTCTGCTTGAGTACGATAATCATGTGAAATCTCCTTTGCAAATGGGGCGCTTTCCCCGGCCCGCGGCTGCCGGGAAAGGCCCTGGTCAAAAATAAAAGTCCCGCATCTTCGTTTCCAAAGATGCGGGACTGCAAACCTTTTTCAGGTAAAATTACAGTGAGCGCGAATTGGGCAACGAAAGATGACCATGAGGAAACAAGCCGGTGCCATAAGCAAAGCCCCAGCCAAAAAAGCCCATAAATCGACGAGAAGTCATTTGAGCGGCCATCCTTTTTCCCTCCTGCAATTTTTCTTCTTCATTGTATCGCATTTTCGCGGGCTTGTCAAGGGTTTCCCAGACACAAATTATGTATTCCCGATATTTTCGGAATTTTATCCGGTTTTTTCCGGAATTTTTTTGAAATCCGCCGGTGCAGGCCGGTGGCTCCGCTCAGCCGAAATCATGGCGGCCGCCATCATCAGCCCCAATTTCGTCAAACAGCACGAGAATTTCCTCCATTCTCCTGAAGCATTCCGGATCATCCAGACTTTCATCTTCCACGATTTCCTTTATTTTTTTCAGCGTTTTATAGCACTCCATCTGAACAATCTTTTGCGCATCAATCACAATTCCCGGTAAATATTGGCGCCCATCCGCCTTCTCCAACGCCTTCCATAAAATCTGCTGCCACAGTTCCATTTTCTCTCCTCCTCACGCACTACTTTATACTACTTTAGGCGATATGTCAATATACTATCGCTTTTTGTAATATAATAGATGCAGGAAGATTTTTGTTATTGAGGTCAGCGCCTATGAAACCATTAAAGCAAAAAATCAGCATTACGCTGGATGAAGATGTTATCCAGAAATTGAAATCCCTGGCAGACGGCTGCGACCGCTCCCTTTCCCAGTATATCAACCTGGTGTTAAAGGAACATTTGAGCAGGCTGGACGCCGAAAAAGAAAGCCCCACAGAAACGCTGTGAGGCAGAGAAAACCGTATAACTGCACCATGACAATGGGGACGGCTTCCGGAAGCCGTCCCCTCAGCCTGTCGAAAAAGAGAGCATGGGCTGACAAATTGCACACAGAGGTGTTATTTGCTGACGCAAATGAGCTGTGGATAAAAACTTGGGAAATTCTAACCCGTCATTTTGCTTGCAAAATGACGGCGCGGGGTCATCCGCGGCGGGTCTGCGGACCCGCTTTTTTCTTTTTGTTCGCGCCCGAGGCGCGAAAAGTAAGGTTCCGCCCATTGCGATGGGCGGCCAAAGGCTCTGCCTTTGGAATCTGCCGCCTTTTGAAAAAGGCGGAATCCCTCCAAGACGGCGCAGCCTGTCACGCCGTTCCGGCGGTTCCGGAAAGCGTGTGCCGCCGCGTCGAAAAAAGAACGTCCCCCAAAGGCGGAATCCTTCCGAGACGGCGCAGCCTGTCGCGCCGTTCCGGCGGTT
>DVFM01000002.1 GCA_018713245.1 Candidatus Merdivicinus intestinavium | reverse complement strand
AGGACTTTCTCCCGCGCAATTTGAAACACAGATGATCTCCCAGGCAGCGTGAGTGAGCATCCCTCAGCATTTCTATGATTCATTCCGTTTTTTCTCGCTTTTTCGTGTCCCTTTTTTCGGGAAGGGCTCATACGCCGGAAACTTTTATATCTCCGGCGGGAGAAAAATATGGTAGAAAATGAAAAAACGAAGCTTTTTTCCTGCCTGAACAGGTCAAAAACTTCGTTTTCACAATATTATCTTAATTTTATGTGATGGACATCTACGGTAAAACCACTGTTTAAATAATTCTAAAAAAGTCCGCAAACCCCCATAAAACCTAAGAAAAATGGCGTGACATCTTTTTTGTCACGCCATCATGGAGCGGACGACGGGAATCGAACCCGCGTTACCAGCTTGGGAAGCTGGAGCTCTGCCATTAAACTACGTCCGCATGAAGCTGGCTTTTTGAGCCAGCTTTTGTATTATAGCACATTTTTCCCCGCTTGTAAAGAGGGTTTTTCAAAAAATTACCGCTCCCGTTCAAAATGCAGGAATAATGTGCCGCGGAAGGTGAGCCGTCCCACATCGCCCTCGGCCAGAAGGCCGTATTCTTCCCCCGGCACCTCCAGCTCCATCCGGTCGCCGCTGGGCACCTGGAAGGTGGCGTAGTAACGGGAAGAGATGCGGCGGCTCGGCGAGTCCCTGTGCTGCTCACGCTTGGCCACAACCGCGGCGGCTGTAACCAGCTCCGGAGCCGCCCGGTTTTTGTTCTGTTTGGAAGTTGCCCGGAACAGCGTGTAAAAGAACGCTCCGATGGCGGCAATGAATATCAGTAAAAACAGAAACGGTAAAAGCTGAACCAGCCGCAGCATCTCGTCACCTCCGCTTAGTAGGAAACCTTGACCGTCTTAATCTCGAAGGGCCGGAAGGTCAGGCGGATGTCGGCAGACGCAGGCAGCTCGCAGACGCGTTCCTCCAGCATATTGGTCTCCTCCACCGCTTTGGGGGAGAAGCCCAGCCGGACGTTGGCGATGGTGCGGGCGCCTTCCGCTTCGTACAGGCGGACAATGAACGCCCGGGCGCTGTCCTCACAGGGTTTGATGGTTTCCACAATGACGTTGGAGCAGTCCACGCCGATGAGAGAGGCCATCTCCCGCGCGCCGGATACCACAATGGGCTTGTAGTTGAAGGCATAGGCGGGCTGGGTGACGCTGTCGGCGGAGAAGCCGCAGTTGTGGGGCAGGAAGCCGTACTCGCAGTAGTGCCGCCCCTTGTCGCCGTTGAAGTCCGGGCGCACGCCGCCTTTGTGGAGGGAGAGCCGGAGCTGGCCTTCATAGGCGGAGATGCCGTACTTGCTGTCGTTGAGGATGGCGACGCCGTAGCGGGATTCGGACAGGTCGGTGTATTTGTGGTTGAGCACCTCAAACTTCGCCTGATCCACCGAGTTGTTGCGGGTGGTGGGCCGCTTCAGGTAGCCGAACTGAATCTCCTGGCGGACAAAATCGTTGAAAATGGAGGTGTCGAACGCCGCCTTGAGGAAGCGGTGCTCATCCTGCCAGTCCATCATGGTCTCGAATTTGACCAGCGGGGAGGAGGCGTAGAAAATCACATCCTGGGTGATGGTGGACTTTTCGGTGATGCGGTATTTGTTGCGGATGCGCAGTTCCACCGCGCCCTTGGAAATCACTTCGGAGGACAGGAATTCCGCGCAGTCTTTAAACTTCATCTGCAAGTCGGCGTCCACATCCCAGTTGTCCCACGCGGAAGGCAGGTCCTCCGCCACCAGGAAGGTGTTGAGGGGATAGCCTTCGCCGGCCAGCTCCCGGTCCGCCTCGGTGTCCTTAAAGGACTTCATAAAGCCCCGTTCGTCGAAGGTCACCTGGGCAAAGGGGGTCACCAGGTCGCGGCCGCTGATGCCGAAGGGGGAACGGCCGTCCGGCTCGCCGGGCTCCAGCGTCAGGACCACGCTGCCGTAGGGAGGCAGCTCCACGCCGGCCACCGCCAGCTTTTTGCCGCCCTCCAGCGTCTCGGTGATCTGCTGGGGGTAATTTCCCCGCACCTTCATGCCGGGGACATAGTCCAGGTAAAGGACGTCGCTGCGCGCAAAGGAAGTGGGGTTGATGACGGTCACCTGCTCCTCCGCCTGGGCGGGAGAAGCGGCCTCACGGATCAGAGAACCGGCCTTCTGAAGCAGCTCGCCGGTGGCCGCCAGGGATTCCTGATGGGCCCGGGGGATGCAGGTGCCGGGGAGAATGTCGTGGAACTGGTTGACCAGCAGGGTGCAGGTCAGGTCGCGGTAGGCCGCGTCGCTGGCCGCTTCCCGGTTTTCCACCGCGTTGTAAACGGTGAGGTATTCCAGGTTGTGCAGGGCAATCTCGGAAAGGCGGTTGTTGCGCTTGATCTGGTGCTGGTTGGTCAGGGTGCCGCGGTGCAGCTCCAGATACAGCTCGCCGTTATAGGTGTCCGGGTTGTTGGCGGTGCGCTCCAGCTCGTTCATGAAATGGCTGACGGTGGTGTGCTCGGCTTTGGGGCAGCCCTCCAGGTCGCGGCAGCGCCGGGCCATCTCGATCATCTCGAACTGGGGTCCGCCGCCGCCGTCGCCGAAGCCGTAGGAGATGAGCTTGCGGTCCGCCACATATTTCTGCCGGATGGCGTCGGCGCTTTCGGTGCCGTAAACATACTGGTAGAAATCCTTGGGCGCCGGCCAGACGTGGGTTTTGTTCAGATGGGCGAACACCTTGGTGCCGTCGATGCCCTTCCAGTAGAAGGTGTCGTAGGGGAACTGGTTGGTGTCGTTCCAGGCCATTTTGGTGGTGAGGAAGTACTTGACGCCGCAGCCCTTCATGATCTGGGGGATGGCGGCGGAGTAGCCGAAGGTGTCCGGCAGCCAGAAGGCGTCGGAGGTGTAGTTAAAATACTTCCGGGTGAACCGCTGGCCCCACAGGAACTGGCGGATCATGGATTCGCCGGAGGTGATGTTGCAGTCGCACTCCACCCAGACGCCGCCGTTGGGCTCGTAGCGGCCCTCCAGCACCTTCTGGCGGATGCGCTCAAAGAGCTCGGGATAATGCTCCCGGATGACCTCGCTGTGGTAAGCGGAGCTCTGCACGAATTTATACTCGGGGTACTGTTCCATCAGATTCAGCTGGTTGGAATAGGTCCGGGCGCACTTTTTGATGGTCTCGCCGATGTGCCACAGCCAGGCGGTGTCCATGTGGGAGTGGCCGATGAGCCCCACGGAAGGGGCGGTGGAGCTGTTGCGGCGGGCCAGGGCGGGGGCCATGATTTTCTGCCCCTGATCCAGCGCGGCGTAAAACTCCTCGCGGCTGACGTTGGCGGGGTCATAATAGAGCACCTCATGGAGAGCCAGCATGACCCGGATGAGCTCGGCTTTGCGGTAGCTCGTCTCGTCCAGGACCTCGATGAGCTCGTTCAGGGTGCGGAGATTGAAGTAGAACGCGGCAATCTTGTCGTTTTTGACGCAGATGTCCATGGAGGTGAAGGGGAAGCGGAAGTCGTGGCGGGGATTTTCCTCATAAGGCATGCAGCCCATAATGTAGTGGCCGGCGTAAAACTCCACCGTCAGGTCCAGCTCCTGGCCGGCTTTGGGGGTTTTGACCACCATATCGCAGTAATGGTTGCCGTGTCCGGTCTGGACGATCTTGGTGGCGAAGGTTCCGAAGGGCTTGCCGTCCACCCAGAGCATCGCCTCGTAGCCGCCCATGCGGGGGCGGAGGAACAGGGGTTTTCCGGCCAGTTCCTGGGGCACGGTGAAGGCCGTCTTAAACCATCCGTAAACCCCTTCGCCGCCCCACATATCGCCGGGATGAATGGGGGTGAACAGACTGCTGTCCGGGATCTGGTAAAGGGATTCCTTGGTTTCGTAGATGGAAACGGGGAGCTCTCCCACTTTTTCAAAGATCATGCCGTCCAATGTGTCCTCAAACCGCTTGAGCTTGTCCAGCATCCGCTGGATTTGCTTGTCGTTAAGCATGCGCATTCCTCTTTTCTCTTTTATATAGTCGGGGGCGCAAGGGAGGGCGTTCCCATCCCTTATCCAGTTCCATGATACAACACAACGGCCCTTTCCGTCAAGGGTTCCGGGCAAATCCGGCGAAAAAGACTTTCCGCGCCCGCTCTCCCGGTTTTCCGACAGGAAAAAAGCAATCCCGGCAGCCCCATCCGACCGCTTTTTCTCCGACCTGCCTTTATAATGGAAGAAGGACAAGTATCCGGGCTGTATCCGGCAAGAAAGGACGTTTTTTATGTTAAAGCTGCAACGTGTTTCCGATTTGCGGCGGCAGTGGGGACAGCTCGCCCGCTTTTTCCCCTATGCCGGTTCGGGATTCCTCACCCTTTTCCTCTCCAATGTCCGCATTCTGGGGGGGCTTTCCCCCTTCGGCGCGGCCTTTGCCATGGCCATGCCGTCGGGGCTGTCGTTTTCCGCCGTGCTGGGAGGAATTGCGGGCTGCACCCTCTTCGGCCAGTTCGAGCGGAGCATTCCCTACCTGATCGCCTTCCTCTGCGTGCTGGCGTTCAAGCTGGCGGTGGCGGGCCAGCCCCGCGTCCGCACTTCCACGCCGCTGCTGTGCGGGGCGTCCTTCGCCATCCTGACCGTCAGCCTGGAGGTGGGGACGGTGCTGGGCGGCGAGGGGATGACCGGCTTTCTCATCCGGCTGGCGGAAAGCGCCCTGGGCGGGGCCATGACCTACTTCAGCATCCAGGCCCTGCGGGCGGCGGAGGACCTGACCAACCGGAAGGAGACCGGCGAGATCCGGGAGGCGAGCTTATTCATCCTGCTTTTGACAGCGCTGATCGGGGCCTGCGGCGTATCGGTCTGGGCGCTGAACCTGGGGCGGCTGCTGGGGGGATTTTTCCTGCTGTGGATCGCCGGGCGGCGGGGAATGGCGGCCGGAGCGACGGCCGGACTCGCCTTTGCCGCGGCCATCACCCTGGCGCAGCCGGAATTTGCCGCCGGGGCCGGGGCTGCGGCGCTGGCGGGGATGCTCTGCGGGTGTTTTGCCCGGTTCGGGCGGCTCACCCAGACCGCTGTGTTCCTCAGCGTCTGCACGGTGGGGATTCTGGTCCTGGGCGGCGGCGCGGAGGCGGGCGCATGGGACATGCTGGCCGCCTCCGCGGCCTTCCTGGCCCTGCCCGCCTCGGTCTACCGGAAGCTCCGGGAGCGGGCCCCGGCCGAGGACGGCAGGCGGAGCCTGGAAAACCGCCGCCTTTCCGCCCAGATGGACTTTGCCGCCCAGACGGTCCGGGAGATTCGGGATTCGGTGGACGCCGTGTCCAGGCGGCTGAACCGCTTAAACGGGACGGAGGTCAGCGACGTGTACGACCAGGTTGCCGAGCGGGTCTGCCGGCGGTGCGGGCTGAACCTGTTCTGCTGGGAAACGGCCTTCAGCCAGACCACCGAGGCGTTCCAGCGCCTGACCCCTCTTTTGAAAGAGCAGGGGCGCATCTACCCGGAGGACCTGCCGAAATTCTTCCAGGGCCGCTGCCCCAAAACCGACGAGCTCGTCCGGAACATCAACGGCTGCTATCAGGAGTTCATTTCCCGGGAAAACGCGGGGCGGAAGGTCCTGGGCGCCAAGCAGGTGGCCATGGAACAGCTGGACGGCGTCGCCGAGATGCTCCGGGACGCGGGGGAGGACCTCTCGGAGGGGGAAACCGAAAACCCCGCCCTGGCCGAACGGGCGGCGGACTTTTTCCGGGAAATCGGGGAGGAGGCGAGGGAGGTTTTCTGCGTCGTCGACCGCTATGACCGCATGCGGCTGGAGCTTTACCGGGACGCCCCCTTCCACTCCGACCCGGCCCTCGTCGCCGAGCAGCTTTCGGAGCTGCTGGAGCGCCCCTTTGACAAGCCCTGCGTTGTCACCGCCGGCGGCCGGACCCGCATCAGCTTTTTTGAGCGGGCCAAATACACCCTCCGCTTTGCCCTCCGGCAGAAAAACGCCGGGGACGGCCCGGTCTGCGGCGACAGCTGCGAGTACTTCGCCGACCCCCGGGGCTATGCCCACATCATCCTGAGCGACGGCATGGGCAGCGGCAGCCGGGCGGCGGTGGACTCCATCATGACCTGCAATTTTGTCCTGAAGCTCATTAAGGCGGGTTTCCGCTTCGACGCGGCCCTCAAGTTTATCAATTCCGCCCTGCTGGTCAAGGCGGGGGACGAATCCCTGGCCACCCTGGACATCGGCTGCATCGACCTCTACACCGGCAAGGCGGAGTTCCTCAAGGCGGGCGGGGCCTGCTCCTTCCTCTGCCGGGGCGGGCGCACCATCCAGATCAAGGGGCCTTCCCTCCCCGCCGGAATCCTCCAGGGCATCCAGTACGACCGCCACAAGGCCCAGCTGCGGGAGGGGGACCTGCTGGTCATGGTCACCGACGGGGCCATCGCCATTTCCGAGGACTGGCTCGCCGAGGAAATCGCCGCCCTGGACGGCCAGGAGCCGGAGTTCATCGCGGACAAGCTCACCCAGCTCGCCGCCCTCCGCCAGCAGGGCAGGGGAGACGACATCACCGTCGCCGCCGCCCGCCTGGAGCTGTCCTGAGCAGGGGAAAGGACGGATGTCCTCGTGCAGAGGACATGAATTCCCGGGCAAAGCTTGCGTGAAACGGGAGAAAAAACTCTCCAAAATGTCGGGGGTATCCGCGCCGGATTTCCGTAAACCCTACGAGATATAGTGGGCAGATTGGAATTTTTCAAAAATCTATTGACAAACGGGGACGGCTTTGCTATACTGAAACCATGATCTTCCGTGCGACTGACGGGTTTGTGGAGTCTACCACATGGGAACACGGAAATGTTGATTTTTGCCGACCGTCTGGGCAGCCTTGGAAGCAGGGCTGCCCTTTTTGTTTTGAAAAAGGGCAGCCGCGGGATTCAGAAAGGATGGGTCAAAATGAATTTTGAACAGTGGAACGGTTTTTGCGGCGGAAATTGGCAGGAAGCCATCGACGTCCGGGATTTTATCCAGAAGAATTACACGCCTTACGACGGGGACGGCTCTTTCCTGGCCGGTCCCACCGAGCGCACCGGCCGCCTGATGAAGAAGCTGAACCGCCTGCTCCAGCTGGAGAAGGAATTCGGCGGCGTCCTGGACATCGACACCGAAACAGTTTCTTCCCTGACCAGCTACGCCCCCGGCTACATGGACAAGGACGACGAGATCATCGTGGGCCTGCAGACCCGCCGGCCTTTGCAGCGGGGCGTCAATCCCTTCGGCGGCATCCGCATGGCCCGGGCTGCCTGCGAGGCTTACGGCTACCATCTTTCCGACAAGATCGAGAATGAGTTCCAGTACCGCACCACCCACAACGACGGCGTTTTCCGGGTTTATACCGATGAAATGCGCAAAGCCCGTCACGCCGGCGTGATTACCGGCCTGCCGGATGCCTACGGCCGCGGCCGCATCATCGGCGATTACCGCCGGGTGGCGCTGTACGGCGTGGATGTCCTCATCGCCGAAAAGAAAAAGGACAAGGCGAAAATCGGGGAAGGGGTCATGGATACCGACACCATCCGCCTTTCCGAGGAGCTGTTCCAGCAGATCAACTTCCTGGGCAAATTGAAGGAAATGGCCGCCATGTACGGCTGCGATATCTCCAAACCCGCCTCCAACGCCAAAGAGGCCGTCCAGTGGCTGTACTTCGGCTACCTGGCCGCCAACAAGGAGCAGAACGGCGCAGCCATGTCCTTAGGGCGCACCAGCACCTTCCTGGACATCTTCATCCAGCGCGACATGGAGCGCGGCATTCTTTCCGAGGAGGGCGCTCAGGAGCTCATCGACCAGTTCGTCATGAAGCTGCGGATGGCCCGCCACCTGCGGACCCCGGACTACAACGAGCTCTTCGGCGGCGACCCCATGTGGATCACCGAAAGCGTCGGCGGCATCGGCGAGGACGGCCGCTCCATGGTCACCAAAAACTCCTTCCGCATCCTCCACACCCTCTACAACCTGGGGCCTGCGCCGGAACCCAACCTGACCGTCCTCTGGTCCGAAAAGCTCCCCCGGAGCTTCAAGGATTTCTGCGCCAAAGTCTCCATCGACACCGACTCCATCCAGTACGAGAACGACGACCTGATGCGCCCCATCTACGGCGACGACTACGGCATCGCCTGCTGTGTTTCCGCCATGAAGATCGGCAAGCAGATGCAGTTCTTCGGCGCGCGGTGCAACCTGCCCAAACTCCTGCTCCTGGCCCTGAACGGCGGCCACGACCAGCTTTCCGGCACCGAGCTGGGGCCGCAGATGGAGGTTTATCCCGACGAGTACCTGGACTATGACAAGGTCATGGAGCGTCTGGAAACCTACCGGGCGTGGCTGTGCAAACTCTACGTCAACACCATGAACGTCATCCATTATATGCACGACAAATACGCCTACGAGAAAATCCAGATGGCCCTTCATGACACCGATGTCCACCGGTTTATGGCCTTCGGCGTGGCGGGGCTTTCGGTCATTGCCGACTCCCTGAGCGCCGTCAAGTACGCCAAAGTGAAGGCCATCAAGGACGAGGACGGTTACATCTGCGATTTTGAAACCACCGGCGATTTCCCCAAATACGGCAACGACGACGACCGGGTGGACAGCATCGCCAGGGAAATGCTGGAAAAGGTTTCCGACGAGCTGAAGAAGAACCCCACCTACCGGAACGCCGAGCACACCCTTTCGGTGCTGACCATCACCTCCAACGTCATGTACGGCAAAAAGACCGGCTCCACCCCGGACGGCCGCAAGAAGGGCGAGCCCTTCGCCCCCGGCGCCAACCCCATGCACAACCGGGAGACAAACGGCGCGCTGGCGTCTCTCAACTCTGTGGCCAAAATGCCCTACGACAAGTGCCGGGACGGCATTTCCAACACTTTCTCTATCACTCCGGACGCATTGGGCCGCACCGATTCCGACCGGGTGGACAACCTGGTGCTGGTGTTGGACGGCTATTTCCGCCAGATGGCCCATCACCTGAACGTCAACGTTATGAACCGCCAGCAGCTCATCGACGCCTACAACGAGCCGGAGAAGTACCCGAACCTGACCATCCGGGTTTCCGGCTACGCGGTGAACTTCTGCAAACTCTCCCGGGAACAGCAGCGGGAGGTCATTTCCCGCACCTTCCACGAATCCATGTAACGCCGGCTTACAGCCGGAGGAAATCCGCCGCGGCCGCCCAGCCTCGCGTCAGGTTCGGGAACGGCGGGATGAACCGCCGTTTTCGGCACGGATTCCCCGAACGGTGTTTGGGATGTAACGTTGATTTTGTAGAGGACGGGTTTCCCGTCCCGCGAAATTGGCAGGACGCTGGCAATTCGCTGCGGATCCGGAGGCCGGGCCGCCAAGACGCCGCGGCCGCCCAGCCTCGCGTCGGGTTCGGGAACGGCGGGATGAACCGCCGTTTTCGGTACAGATTCCCTGAATGTTATCCATGCAGATTGTAGGGGACGGCCTCCGGACGTCCCGCGTTTTTTCCGAAACATTTCGTGTGATATGCGGGCGGGGAGACCCCGCCCCTACAAACGAGGTGCGGCGTTAATTCGTAGGGGCGGTATCAATAGATGTTCCAACGCTTATCTTTGCCAAAACAGGAGGGTTCTATGACCGGAAACATCCATTCCATCCAATCTTTGGGCACCGTGGACGGTCCCGGCGTCCGCACCGTGGTTTTCATGCAGGGATGCCCCCTCCGGTGCGGCTACTGCCACAACCCGGATACCTGGGACCCGAACGCCGGGGAAACTGCGGATACGGCAGAGATTTTCGCCAAAATCAAGCGGTTCCGGCCTTATTTCGGGCCGGAGGGAGGCGTGACGGTTTCGGGTGGGGAGCCTCTGCTTCAGCCGGATTTTGTCCGGGAACTTTTTACTCTCTGTAAAAATGATGGGATTCATACCGCTCTGGATACCAGCGGCTGCATCTGGAACGACAGGGCGGAACGCCTTCTGGAGGTCACGGATCTGGTGCTGCTGGACATCAAAATGACCACCGACGCCGACTACCGGGAATATATCGGCTGTCCCATGGAAAAGCCGGTGTTTTTCCTGAAAAAGCTGGAGGAAAAGGGAATCCCCGTCTGGATTCGCCATGTGGCAGTGCCGAGACTCACCGATACGCCGGAGGACCTGGCGCGGCTGCGCGGGCTTCTGGATGGATTTTCCTGCGTGCGGAAGGTGGAATTCCTGCCCTTCCACAAAATCTGCGCCCCCAAGTACGAAAAGCTGGGAATTCCCTTCCCCTTTGACCGGTATCCGGCGGCCCGGCCCGGTCTGGCGGAAGAGCTGAGCCAGGCTTATGCCCGGCTTCGGCAGGAATAATTTTGGCGGAATAGCATGCATAGAATGGAGAAGCACCCCGGACGGCGCTTCTCCGTTTTTGTATGTCCGCCGCGCCGGATTGCCAGCGGCGGCTCACCGTTTGTAGGGGCGGTCATTGGCCGCCCGACAGATTTTCCGTAACCCCCGGGCGCGCAATGCGCGCCCCTACAATCGTTTTGGTGAAACAGGCGAGCGAACACAGTTTGCCCCTGCAAAACGACAGAAAATGAAATCTTCCCATGACGGCGCAGCCTGTCGCGCCGTTCCAGCGGTAAATGAGGGACTGTGCAGCCGCGGCGTCCTGGCGGCCCGGCCTCCGGGCCCGCGTCGAATTATCACCGGCGGTTCGCCGGTTAATCAAAAGTTTATGAAATATTATGATAATGTCCGCTTGCCCGGAAGGCCGGTTCATGGTACAATAAGTGTGCTGAATCCAGTTGAATTCGGAGGTTTTTATGATATTCTTCAGGAAATTTTTGGTTTCCGTTTTAATAATTGCAATCACGGCGAGCCTGGGCGGCTGCCAGTTCGGACGAGTGGAAAACAGCCTGGTTTACGATTTGGACGCGGTTCCGGTGAACCTGGACCCCCAGTCGGCGGCGGACTCCGCTTCGCTGCTGGTCATCAGCTGCCTGTTCGAGGGCCTTGTAACGGCCGACGACGACGGTTCCATCCATCCGGCCGCCGCTTCCGGGTGGGAGGTCAGCGCCGACGGCCTGACCTACACATTTACCCTGCGGGAGGGCGCCAAGTGGGAAAATGGCGACCCGCTGACGGCGGAGGATTTCGTTTTCGGATTCCAGCGGCTGCTGGACCCGGACACCGCCGCGCCGGAGGCGGAGGATTACTACGGCATTGAAAACGCCGAGGAAATTGCCGCCGGACTGGCCGAACCGGAAACGCTGGGGGTGGAAGCCCGGTCGGACTACGAGCTGGTGATCCGGCTGGAGGAGGCGGATTCCCGCTTTCTGGAGCTTTTGGACCAGGCCGCCGCCATGCCGTGCCATCGGAAATTTTTTGAAGAAACCCGGGGCAAGTACGGCCTGAATTCCGACGCCATCATGGGCAACGGCGCCTTTTACCTCTCCTCCTGGCCGGAGGACGGAAACCTTTCCCTGCGCCCCAGCAAGACCTACCACGGCGCGGAGGAGGTTACCGCCACCTCCCTCCTGCTGGTCACGCCCAAGGAGGAGCGCGCTTCCGCGGTGGAGCGATTTGCCGACGGGACCGTCTCGGCCGCCGCCTTTACGGGCCAGGAATACCTGAAGCTCGCCGGCGGGGATTATACGGTCCTGGAAAACGGCAATGCGGTCTGGGGGCTGGTCTTTAACCTGGGGCGGGAGCCCTTTTCCAGCGCCGAGATGCGCCGCGCGCTTTTCCTGGACGCGGATTTTTCCACAATGGAACAGGCGCTGCCCGATTATCTGGAACATCTGGAAGCGGCGGTGTCCCCCGGCATTGTCCTGGGGGGCGGGGAAAGCTACCGGAAGCTGGCGGGCAGCCCGTCCTTCCCGGAGCTGGACCGGGACGCCGCTCAGGCCGCCCGGGACGCCGCCCTGGAAACTGTCTCTCCGGAGAGCCTGCGGACTGCGCGCCTCATCGTCCCGGAGGGGGAGGAGCACGAAAAATACTTCGCCTACCTTTCCCAGATCTGGCAGCGGGACCTGGGGCTCTATCTGACGGTGGAAACGCTGCCGGAGGCGGAATATCAGTCCCGGCTCGATTCCGGGGATTTTGAGTGCGCCGTTTACCGGCTTTCCGGCGATTACAACAGCCCCGGTTCCGTCCTCTCCGCCATGGAAGGCGGCCCCTTCGGCTGCACCGACCCGTCCTACTCCGGCCTGTTAACGCAGGCGGGTGAGGCGGAGCCGGAACAGGCGGCGCAGCTGTACCTCCAGGCGGAACAGATGCTTTTCGACCAGTACCTCTTCCTTCCCCTGTACCGCCAGTCGGAGTATTTTCTGCTGAACAGCGGCATTTCCGGCATTACTTATGATTTCTACAGCCGCACGCCGGACTTCCGGTTCGGGGTTGTGAGCTGAGCCGCGGCGCCCCGGGCAGGGCCGGCGGCGAAAAAATTTGGATTTCTGCGGAAAAAGAACTTTACAAACGCACAACGGCGTGGTATAATAGCTCTGTTACCGCATGGATAGCCTTGTGGAATAAGCCCCAACGGGGATGTTGCCCGCCCTTGGCTCTCTTTGCCGGCAAATTTTTGAAAGAGGTGACTCACCCATGATGAGAAAAGAAGAAAAGACCCAGATCATTGAGGCCAACAAGCGCCACGACGGCGACACCGGTTCTCCCGAAGTCCAGATCGCGATCCTGACCAAGCGGATCAACGACCTGACCGAGCACCTGAAGGCCAACAAGAACGACCACCACAGCCGCCGCGGCCTGCTGAAAATGGTCGGCCGCCGCCGCAACCTGCTCAACTACCTCATGCGGACCGATATCGACTGCTATCGCGCTCTGATTGAGAAGCTGGGCATCCGCAAATAATTTCATACAGTCGGGAGGCAGATGGGACCCACCATCTGCCTTTTGGTGTATCTTCCGGCAGGTTGCTGACCGGGAGAAGCAGGTAAAAATTTCAGATTGATGTGCGGAGGGCGGGTGTAGCATTAACTCGTACGCCCGGGAAAACCGGACGCAGGATTTATTGCTAAGCCTGTTTGTGCCGCACAGACAGGAGGTACAAATGGCACGCGAAATCAGAACTTTTGAAACAACCTTTGCCGGCCGCCCCCTTTCGGTGGAAACCGGCCGCACCAGCGAGCTTGCAAACGGCTCCTGCTGGGTCCGCTACGGCGAAACCGTCGTCATGGCCAACGTCACCGCTTCCGCGAAACCCCGGGAGGGCGTGGATTTCTTCCCCCTTTCTGTGGATTTTGAGGAGAAGCTCTACGCCGTGGGCAAAATCCCCGGCTCCTTCCTGAAGCGGGAAGGCCGCCCCTCCGAGAAGGCGACCCTCGCCTCCCGGATGATCGACCGCCCCATCCGCCCCATGTTCCCCAAGGACATGCGCAACGACGTTTCGGTGGTGGTCACCGTCCTCTCCACCGACATTGACAATTCCCCCGAAATCGCCGGCTTTATCGCCGCTTCCATCGCCATCTGCATTTCGGATATCCCCTTCCGTGAACCCATCGCCGCGGTGAACGTGGGCCTGGTGGACGGCAAGTTCGTCCTGAACCCCATGACCGCCGACCGGGAGAAATCCGACCTGGACCTGACGGTGGCGGGCAGCGCCGAAAAGATCGTCATGATCGAAGCGGGCGCCAACGAAGTCCCCAACGACGTGATGCTGGACGCCATCGCCCTGGCTCACGAGGAAATTAAGAAGATGGTGGCCTTTATCGCCGACATCCAGGCCCAGATCGGCAAGCCGAAATTCGCCTTTGTCTCCCAGGAAGTCCCCCACGAGCTGCTGGACGCGGTGCTGGAGGAATTCGGCGACGACTTTAAGGCCGCCCTGAATACCGACGACAAGAACGTCCGCGAAGAGCGCCTGCTCCCCATCAAGGACGCCATCCACGAAAAATACGACCCCGAATACGCCGAAACCCAGCCCACCCTGCTGGACGAGGTGATTTATAAAGCGCAGAAGGTCATTGTCCGCCGCTGGCTCCTGGACGAGCAGAAGCGCGTGGACGGCCGCGGCATGGACGAAATGCGTCCCCTGTCCGCGGAAGTGGACCTGCTGCCCCGGGTGCACGGCTCCGGCATGTTCACCCGCGGCCAGACTCAGGTGCTGACCGTCGCCACTCTGGGCCCCGTTTCCGACGCGCAGCTCCTTGACAGCATCGACGAGGAGCAGGAAAAGCGCTATATGCATCAGTACAACTTCCCGTCCTACTCTGTGGGCGAAACCAAGCCCTCCCGCGGCCCCGGCCGGCGCGAAATCGGCCACGGCGCACTGGCGGAGCGGGCGCTGGTTCCCGTCCTCCCCGACGTCAACGAGTTCCCCTACGCCATGCGGCTGGTGAGCGAGGTGCTCTCCTCCAACGGCTCCACCTCCCAGGCGTCCATCTGCGGCTCCACTCTGGCCCTGATGGCGGCCGGCGTGCCCATCAAGGCCCCCGTTGCCGGCATCTCCTGCGGCCTCATCACCGAGGGCGACCGCTGGATGACCATGGTGGACATCCAGGGCCTGGAGGACTTCTACGGCGATATGGACTTTAAGGTCGGCGGCACCCACAAGGGCATTACCGCCATCCAGGTGGACATCAAAATCGACGGCCTGACCCTGGACATCATCAAGGACGCCTTTGAAAAGACCAAAAAGGCGCGGGATTATATCATCGACGAGGTCATCCTCAAGGCCATCCCCGCCCCCCGCGACCATGTTTCCAAATACGCGCCCAAGCAGAAAACCACCGTCATTCCCGTGGATAAGATCCGCGACGTCATCGGCACCGGCGGCAAGGTTATCCAGAAAATCTGCGCGGAGTGCGACGTCAAGATTGACATCAACGAGGACGGCAGCGTCTTTATTCTGGGCATCGACCAGGACAACGTGGACCGTGCCATGTATATTGTGGAAACCATCGCCCGCGACCCGGAGATCGGGGCCATTTACAAGGGCAAGGTTACCCGCCTGATGGCTTTCGGCGCGTTTGTTGAGATTGCGCCCGGCAAGGAGGGCCTGGTTCATATCTCCAAGCTGGAAAATCACCGGGTGGACAAGGTGGAGGACGTGGTCAACGTCGGCGACGAGGTTTATGTCAAAGTGACCGAGATTGACGACCAGGGCCGCATCAACCTTTCCCGCAAGGACGCCATGAACGACCTGGCGCGCCGGAACCGGAACTAAAAGGAAGATTGGAAAAGATCGTGGTTTCTGTGAATCGCAAGGGAATGGCTGTTTTCTGCGCGATGGCGATGGCAATTTCCTTAGTTTCGTGCTCGTCAGAGAGCGGAGAAAGCGCTTCTTCCGGGGAGCCATCCACTGCTTCTTCGGCAGTCTCCTCCTCTGCTGAGTCTTCGGAACCGGAGGAATCCAGCGAAGCGTCCGAACCTGCGGAAGCCGAGGCGGAGGAAGTGACGGTGTACCCCGTGAACGGGTACAGCAACGGATATTTTTCGGTAGGCGTAACCCATAACGGGGAGCAGACGGAAGGATATATGAGCGTTGACGGCACTGTGACGTTTGAAGAACCCAAAGGGCTTTACGAAAATCATGGTTATACCAAAATTACCTTATATGATGAAAACGGTCAGGAGACCTTTGCCAGCGATGGGGAAGAGTTACTGGCTGTGATCGATGCCGCGGATGGGGTTTACCTGGTGCAGGAAACCCGTTCCGGGCTGGATGAGATGGCCTGGTATGCCGGAATTATGGACGGCAGCGGCAGCTGGCTGGACGGCCCCTTCAATATGACGGAAATGACCGGCGCGCAGACTGCCGACGTGGCCAATTCGGGCGGCCTGGGGGAAGGAATGCTGGGGCTTCACGCCAAACAGTAGAACAGCAATACTCTGGTCGTGTTTGACGGCGCGACAGGGTCTTGTTTCACGGTTGACAACGTCTGGAACCAGAATTTGCAGTTCCGGAACGGCACCATGATTTTCCAGCAGTGGGACGGCGGCATCAGCGGCGGTCAAAAGGGCGCAATTTGCAGCGTTTCCAAAGACGGCACGGTGACCCAACTGCCGGCGGAAGGGGAGCTGCTCTGCGAGGGGGACAACGGCTTTGTGACCGACGCCAACAACCTCTCCTTTTATGACCGCAGCGGCCAGCTTCTTTGGAGCTTTGACCAATATGAACTGACGGAAGATTCGGAACCGGTTATGTATGAGGATTCCATTTTCATCCATGTCACCGGTGCGGATGGGAATACTTACAGAGGCTGCCTGTCCCAGCAGATGGGAGAATTGGCATATGAACCGTTTCAGGGCGGCGGCTATGTCTGCGGGCATACCTCTCTGACCGCAAGGGACGGAAAGGCCGTGTTTGTCGATTTGCTGACCGGCGAAACCATCTCCGAGCCGGATATCGATATCGATCTGTCGGGAATGTACGATGAGATCCCGTACTATAAGGACGGGCTTTACGTCATCCGGCATTACGAAGGAAATGACGCATCCCCGAAATATCAATACTACTTCTTCAATGAGCAGGGCCAGGAAGTAATTCCCACCCTGGAATAAGGAATCCAAACAGAAATCCGCAGCACCCCGACGGAGGGATGCTGCGGATTTTATGTTTTCTCTGTCAGAACAGCTCCGCCGCTTTGCGGAGGATTTCCTGGCTGGCCACGGGGATGCGGCCCAGGCCGTCGGGTCCGACGTTCAGGAGGTAATTGATGCCCATATCGTTCAATTTCCGGCGGTTGGCGGCCACGGTTTCGGGGGATTTCCAGTTCTGGTCCCAGGCGCAGTAGCCCCAGCTGTCGTTTAAGGTGGCGGCGGTCTCATAGAGGCCGTAGGGGGAGGGCTTGAATCCGCCGATGTCGTTCATGTCCACCAGAGCGGCGGTGAGGTCGGCGTCCTTGGGGAGGGATTCGGGGATTTCGTTGTCGCCCAGGGAAACATAGTCGTAGGCGCCGTTGCCCAGGCGGGAGTTGATGAGGCAGTTGGGCTGATACTTCTTCACCAGATCAAAAATCTTGCGGCTGTGCTCCTCCTTGAGGGTCATGGGGACGTCGAACCAGATCAGGCAAAGTTCGCCGTAATTCCGCAGAATCTCCTCAATCTGGGGGTAAATCTTGTTGCGGAAGCAGATGTCGAAATCCTTTTTGTCGTTGTCCGGAAAATCCCAGTCGTTGCACCAGGCGGTGCCGGCGCAGGGAATGTGGCCGGACAGATAGCCGCCGCCGTGCTCTTCATGCCAGTCCAGGTCCTGGGAGTAATAAAGCCCCAGCTTCAGCCCGTGCTTGTAGCAGGCTTCCGCCAGCTCGCCCACCACGTCCCGTCCGAAGGGGGTGGCGTCTGCAATGTTGAAGGAATCCACCTTGGAGCGGTACATGGCGAAGCCTTCGTGGTGCTTGCTGGTAACCACCAGGTATTTCATCCCGCACTCCTTTGCAAATTTGACCCACTCCTCCGCGTCAAAGTAAATGGGATCAAAGACGGAGGCCAGCCGGTCGTAATCGGCCCGGGGGATGCGGAGCTTTGTCTGAATCCATTCGGCGTAGCTGTTGCTGCGCTGGCCGCGCCATTCGCCGGCCAGAAGGGAGTAAAGGCCCCAGTGGACCATCATGCCGTACTGGGCTTCCTTGAACCAGGTTCTCATATCCATGGATAATCGTCCTTTCTTTAGAAATTACAGGCCGAGGAATTTCCGCATGGTGTCGGTAACTTCCATCGCTTTGGCGTAGGTTTCCATTTCGCAGAAAATGCGGATCAGGGGTTCCGTGCCGGAGAAGCGGCAGATAATCCACCCGTCGTTCTTGAAGTAGACCTTGCAGCCGTCCATGTAGGAGACCTTCTCCAACTCCACGGGGAATTCCGGCAGCTTTTTCTCCACGAAGAGCAGCTCGTTCAGCTCCTCTTTCTTTTCGTGGGAGAAACGGCAGTCGAATTCGCTCATTTCGCACTGGCCGTATTCGTCCTTGATTTCCTTGAGGATGACGTTCAAAGGCTTGCCGATGACCGAAATCATCTCCACCAGCAGCGCGGCGGCGTAAATGCCGTCCTTGCCGGAGATGTGGCCCTTGACGGTGAGGCCGCCGGAGCTTTCGCCGCCGATGATGGCGCCGGTTTCGTCCATTTTGGCGGAAATCCACTTAAAGCCCACGGGAACCTCCCAGCAGGTGCAGCCGAAGGCTTTGGCCAGCCGGTCCAGCAGATGCGTCGTGGCGATGTTGCGCACGCAGTCGCCCTTCCAGCCTTTGTACTTCACCAGATAGTAGTAGAGCAGCACCAGGATGTCGTTGGGATGGATAAAGTGGCCCATGGAATCGATGAGGCCGATGCGGTCGGCGTCGCCGTCGGTGGCAATGCCCAGGTCATAGCCGCCCTCTACCACCATGGTGGACAGGCGGGTCAGGGTTTTGGCCGAGGGAGAGGGGAGCCGCCCGCCGAAAAGGGCGTCGTGGCGGTCGTTGATGACGTCCACGTCGCAGCGGCAGGTGAGGAGGATGGTCTGGAGGGAGGTTTTGGACACGCCGAACATGGGGTCGAGCAGGATGCGCAGCTTCTTGGCCTTGATCTTATTGACGTCGATGAAGGACAGGATGCTGTCGATGTAGTCGTTGGTGGGGTTGATGATCTCCACCATGCCGGATTTGACCGCCTCGTCAAAGTCCATCCGCTGGACGCCGCCGGCAGGGATGGCGGCAATGCGCTCCTCCAGGTCGTTGGTGACCTCCTTGCTGGCGTCCCGGCCGCCGGCGGTAAAGACCTTGACGCCGTTGTATTCGGCGGGGTTGTGGGAGGCGGTGATGGCCATGCCGTAGGCGGCGCCGGTGTTTTTCACCACAAACATGATGAGGGGGGTGGGGGACTCGCCGCGGATGAACTGGACATGGATGCCGTTGGCGGCGAAAACGCCGGAAATCCACTTGGCGGCGATGTCGGACAGGAAACGCCGGTCATAGCCGATGATGAGGGGGGAGCTTTCCACTCCTTCGGCCTTCATTTTGTTCACCAGACCCTGCGCCAGGAGTTCGACGTTTGCGCGGGTAAAATCATCCCCGATGACGGCCCGGAAGCCGCCGGTTCCAAATTGAATCATGGAAAACTGCTCCTTTCAAAATCAGAGGAAAAACTGTCCCGCCCGGATTGCTACCGGTCGGAGGATTTGAGAATCTCTTCGCAGAGGGCAAGCTCTTCGGGGGTGTTGACGCCTAAGATTTCGGTGTCGTCCCGGGTGGTGTAGGTGCCGATCTGCCAGCCCTTGCCCATCATGATGGCGGGGACGTCGGTCAGGTAGTATTCCCCCTGGGCGTTGGAGTTTTTGAGCTCGCCCAGGCAGGAGAAGAGCTTTTTGCTGTCAAACACATAGATGCCCACGTTCAGCTCGTTGATTTTCTTCTGCTCCGGGGTGCAGTCCCGGTCCTCCACCACGCCGGTAAAGTGGCCGGATTCGTCCCGGATGATGCGGCCATAGGCCAGGCCCCGGTTGGAAATGCCGGTGAGGATGGTGCAGTCGTTGCCCTCCTCGGCGTGGAGCTTCACCAGGTTCTGGTAGGTTTCCTTCTTAAAGAGGGGCATGTCGCCGTAGCAGACCAGGACCGGCCCGTCATAGTCCGCAAGAGCCTCCCGGGCGCAGTTGACCGCGTGGCCGGTGCCCAGCTGTTCATCCTGGACGGCGAAGGTGTAGCCCTCCTGGAAGGCGTCCGTCACCATCTCCTTGCGGTAGCCCACAACGATGACGATGTCCTTCTTTTCGGGGATGAAGTCCAGGTTCTCCACCACGTAGCGGAGCAGCGGGCGGCCGTTGGCTTCCCGCAGGACCTTGGGCGCGGTGAACTGTTCGGAGTGGAGGCGTTTGCCTTTGCCGGCGGCGAGAATAATTGCTTTCATGATAAGACTCCTTTGCTCAGTCGTGAATGGTGAGGCCCTTGTCCTGATGCAGGATCATGGCCGGATAGCCGATGTCGTTGGCGGCGCGGACGATTTCCTCCGCCTTTTCCCGGGGCGCGTAGCAGTAGAGGCAGCCGCCGCCGCCGGAGCCGTTGAATTTGCCGCCGTAAGCGCCGTGAGCCATGGCCGTTTCCAAAATTTTGTCAATGACGGGGGTGGAGATGCCCAGACCGTCCCGCAGGTTCGCCTGGTGGCGGTTCAGCAGCTCGCCCATCTTTTCGTCGGTCATCCGTCCTTCCTGGATGAGGGAGAGGGCTTCCCGCTGGATGCGGTAGTTGTCGATGTTGGCCCGGACCTTCCGCTGGTGGAGCTCGTCCAGGGTGTCCACATATTTTTCCAGAGAGGGGTCATTGTAAAAATCCCGGATGGAGGTGATGCCGTACCGGCCCAGCTGCTTCAGCGCCTCCTGGGTGGGGTACTTGGAGTCGCCCAGCACCTTGATGGTGTCCTTGTCCTGGAGGGAGTCAAAGAGGATGAAGCAGCCGTCCAGGTCGAGGCTCAGGCGGGTGGGGACCGCAGCGCCGGTGGAGAAGTCCAGGTGAACCATGCCGCCCAGAGCGGAAGCGTACTGGTCCATCATGCCGCCGGGCTCGTTGAATTCCTCCACTTCCGCTTTCCAGGCGAGAAGTGCCATTTCCATAGGGTCCTGGGCCCGCTTGGGGTCGGAAAGGGCGGCCAGGGCGGCGGTGAACACCAGCACCATGGTGGTGGAGGAGCACATGCCTTTGCCGATGGGGATTTCGGAATCCAGGGTCACGTCCGCACCGCCGATGGAAAAGCCCGCTTTCCGGAGGACGTTGACCGCCGATTTGAAGTAGTCCCGCTTGTTTTCGTACACCAGCGGGGCGGCGGTGTCGATGTGGTATTCCTCGTATTTGTTTTCGGTGTTTTTGGCCCCCAGCTCACCGATGGATTTGTCGCGGATGCGAATGTTCAGCCAGGAGTCAGCCCGCTTCTCCGCCCTGGCGGAAAAGCGCAGGTTGATGGCCGAGGCGATGACCTCCAGGCCGAGATAATCCTGATGCTCTCCGAACAGGCAGATGCGGCTGGGTGTGGAAACATGAACCATAAAAAATCCTCCCATTCCAATCAATTTTCTTATCTACCATTATACAGGATCTTTCCGGATTTGTGTTTAGTTTCTTTGAGGAACTGTTCAGGTTATATGAGGGCTTTTGACGAAAAATATCTGGCAATTCCGCAAAAAGTATGCTATACTGAATAAAACAAGGAGGGATTTCCATGAAAATTGCGCATGTTTATGGGGTCTTTTTTTCCGCCACCGGAACATCCGGCCGCGGCGTAAAAGCGGTGGCGTCCGCCTTCGGAAAGGCGGAGCTGCTGGATCTGACCCGGTTTGACGCCCGTCCGGCCGTGACGGAGTTCGGACCGGAGGACTTGGCGGTGTTCGGCGCGCCGGTCTACGGCGGGAGGATTTACAAAGGCGCGGCGGAGCGCTTTTCCCGGCTGAAGGGGAACGATACGCCCTGCATTGTGACCGTCACCTACGGCAACCGGGACTACGACGACGCGCTGCTGGAACTCACCAATCTGGTCCGGGGGCTGGGCTTCAAGCCGGTGGCGGCCGCCGCCCTGGTGGGGGAACACACCTACGGCGATATCCAGAAAGGCCGCCCCGACCAAAGCGACCTGGGCGGGGACGCCGCCTTCGGCCGGAAGGTGCTGGCAAAATTGCAGGGAGGGGACTTCTCCTGCCCGCAGATTCCGGGAAACCGGCCTTATAAAGAGGGCGGGAACGGCGGCAAGTTCCATCCCCTGACGGCGGAAAGCTGCGTCCAATGCGGCCTCTGCGCCCGGGAGTGCCCGGAGGGGGCCATTGACCCGGAAACTTTCCGGGTGAACCCGGACAAATGCATCGCCTGCTTCCGGTGCATCCGCCGGTGCCCGGTTCACGCCAAGAATATGGACACGCCGGAATACCGGGAATTTGCGGCAATGTTTACGGAGAAGCTGGCAAAGCGGAAGGAAAACGTCTATTTCTGGTGAGGAGGAATACAAATGAAGGTGCTTCGTTTTTTGTTCACGGCGGGGTGTCTGCTGGTGATTGCGGCGCTGGCGCTGGATATTGTCCGGATGCTGTCCGGAAAGGAGGACGCCCTTGCGGATTGAAACAGAACGGCTCCTGCTGCGGGAATTTACAAAAGCGGACGCAGGGGCCTTTTTTGCCATGATGCGGGATGAGGAGGTCAATACCTTCCTCCCCTGGTTCCCGGTGAAAACCCTGGCGGAAGCGGAAGAAATGCTCTGGGAACAGTATTTGGAGCCAAAAGACGGCGGCATTCACCTGGCAATCTGCTTAAAAGAGGACAATGTCCCCATCGGGTATGGGAATATCAGCGGCGGGGAAGCCCATGACTTGGGCTACGGCCTGCGCAAAGAGTTCTGGCACAAAGGGTTCGTCACCGAAGCGGCCAAAGCCATGGTGGAAGAAGCCAAACGCCGGGGCATCCCCTTCCTGACGGCCACCCACGACGTGAAAAATCCCCGCAGCGGCGGGGTCATGCGCAACATCGGCATGAAATACTGCTACACCTATGAGGAGGTTTGGCAGCCCAAAAATTTCCCGGTGCATTTCAGGCTGTACCAGCTGAACCTGGACGGGGACGAAGCCCGGGTCTACCGGGGATATTGGGAGAAATATCCCCATTTCATGGAGGAAGGGCTGTGAGGCTGGAAACGGAGCGGCTTTTGATACGTCCCTTTGTCCCGGAGGATGAAGCGCCGCTTTTTCGGGCGCTTTCCGACCCGGAAGTGATGCGGTTTTTGGAACCGCCCTTCAGCCGGGAACAGACGGCGGCGTTCCTTCGGGAAGCGGGCTTGTCCCGGCCGCCGCTGATTTACGCCCTGGAACAGAAAGACAACGGGCGGCTGGCCGGATCCTGCATTTTCCACCCCTATGACGGCCCGGAGGAGTACGAGCTGGGCTGGGTGCTCCGCCGGGACTGCAGGGCTTTGCGGGAGAAGTCACTAAGGCCCTTGCTGCCCGGGCCGGGCGGATGGGCCTGGAAAGCCTTGTCATAGAGTTTTGCCCGGAGCAGGGGGCCAGCCGGAAGCTGGCGGAAAAATTCGGGTTCCGTCCGGCAGGGACGCGGGACGGGCTGGAAGTGTACCGGTATTCCCTCAAAGAGAGGGATGAAAACGAAAGACAGAAGGAGGTGTTTTGATGAGCGCGATTTGCGGATTGGACTGCGCGCAATGCGGATTCCGGGAACAATGCGGCGGCTGCGCCGAAACGGGAGGGAAGCCCTTCGGCGGGAGCTGCGTCCTGGCAGCGTGCTGTTTGAAAAAAGGCTGCGAGAACTGCGGGAGGGTCTTTGAAGCCCCCTGCCGTTTGAAAGAAGAACTGGTGAAGGAATTCAATGATTTGGGCATTGCGGACATGGAGGAAGTCAAAGACCTAAACGCCCTGGCCGGCTCCTACATCAATCTGGAATACACCCTGCCCGGCGGGCAGAAGATCAAATTCTGGGACGACAGCCGGGTGTATCTGGGAAACCAGCTGTGCAAAAAAGACGGCGGCGGCCGCTGTTACGGTCTCACCGCCGATGAAAACTACCTGCTGGTCTGCGAATACGGGAACGCCGGTTCCGACCCGGAGATTGTGGTTTACCGGAGACGGAGGAAGGCCCTGTGAAGAAATGGAAAATCGTTCTCATTGCCATAGCAGCCTGTGCGGCGGCAGCGGCGGCCATTCTGCTGGGAATGTACTTTTATTCTTCCAATACCGCCGATGAAAAGCCGGTCATCTACCTCTACCCGGAGGAGGAAACGGAAGTTTCGGTCCGGCTGGACTACGACGGCGAATTGACCGCCACCTATCCCGCCTATGGAGACGGCTGGGAAGTTCTGGCTAAGCCCGACGGGACCCTGACCAACCTGGCGGATGGGAAGGAGTACTCCTACCTGTTCTGGGAGGGGGAATCCCAAACCGACTATGATTTCTCCGAAGGATTTGTGGTGAAGGGCAGCGACACCGCCGGATTTTTGCAGGAAACTCTGTCCCGAATGGGCATGACGCCCCGGGAGTATAACGAAATGATTGTCTACTGGCTCCCGCGGATGGAGCAAAACCCCTACAACCTGATTTCTTTCCAGTCGGAGGCTTACACGGATTCGGCAAGGCTCGCCGTTTCCCCGGAGCCGGACAGCGTGCTGCGGGTGTTCATGGCCTGGAAGGCGCTGGACAAACCGATGGAAATCCCGCCCCAGGAAATCGTTCCTTTTGAACGGGAAGGTTTCACGGTTGTAGAATGGGGCGGCGCGGAAGCGGGACGGTAAAGGCAGAATAAGGGAGAGGATCGGATGAAGTTTCAGCTGGAAACCGGGCGCAGCGCCGGGGAATTTCACGGGCGGCTCAGCGCAGTCCTGGAGGATTGGCAGGATGCCATGGTGGGGATTGACGAAGCGGACGCCCGGCGGGTGCTGCATGCGGCAGAAGGGCGGGAATGGTTCGCCCTCAGCGCCGAAGGCGGATGCGGAGAGCTCGCCCGGAGCGCGGGGAAACTGCCGCTCCCCGTGGGAGAGGCGGCGGTGATGCTGCTGGTGACGGGGAGCGAAAACGCCCTCCTGACCGAGATGGAGCAGCTTGTATCGGCAGCCTACCGGGCGTTCGGCTGGGACGCGGAGCTCCTTTTCGGCGTCCGCTTCGGCGGGGAGAGGGGCGTTTTGCCCGGATGCTGCCGGGTGGAAGCGTACGGGAGCCTGGCGGGGACTATGGCAGGCGGTTGAGCTTTAAAACAGTGAGGCTCACATTTCCGTCGATGGCGTTTGTGGGGCTGCTGTAGGTCAGGAAGAATTCCGTCGGGTCGGGGTCGGGGACATATAGAATAAAATGAGACGAGCCGCTTGCGGACGCGCCGTCGGCGTTGACTGCAAAGTAAACGCCTGTTTCCAGGTGCGCAGCCCCGTTGTAGGACGGCGTGACCTGCATATAGGAAGCCGTCCGGAACAGCGCGGACACGCTGTAGGCAATCAGGTAATAGCCTGGTTCCAGCGTCAGCCGGGTCAGGCTGCTGTTGGTAATGGCGCCGCTGGGGTCCGGTACGCTGGGAACCAGCGGCAGCTCGCTTTGCGGCTCCCAAACGTCGCTGAAGTCCAGAAAGGACGCAAAAACGTTTTCAATCGTTTCCCCCGGAATTCCGCGGGGACCCTGCTGCCCGACAGCGCCGGCAGGTCCGGTGGGACCGGTCGGCCCGGTCAAGCCTCGGACGCCCTGGGGTCCGGCCGGCCCGGTTGGCCCCGGAACCCCCTGCAGGCCTTGCGGCCCTGCAGCGCCTGCCTCCCCGGCGGGACCGGTCGGGCCTTGAGGACCGGTGGCGCCTGCCGGCCCGGTCGGTCCCGGAACCCCCTGCAGACCCTGAGGGCCTTGCGGGCCGGCCGCCCCTGGGGGACCCTGCAAGCCCTGGGGTCCGGCCGGACCTGGGGCGCCCTGCGGCCCTGCCCGGTAAACCGTACAGATCCGGCAGCAGCATGGATTATTACTGCAGTATTCGCGCCAGTTGGACATCGTGCATCCCGTTCCTTTCATTCCGTCATGCTTTAAGGTATTCGCTGCCGCGAAATTGCGTGACAGCCGCGGTTTTGAGCAGCTTTTTTTGAAAAAACGTCTGCAGTTTTAGAAAATTATTTGGAAACGCCGGGAACCCGGTTGATTTTTCCCGCGCCGTTCTTTATAATAGAGGGGATGCCAACGGTGCGCCGGGCGGGAAACCGCGCCGGCGAGAATAGGGAAGCCGGGTGAAAATCCCGCGCGGGACCGCCGCTGTGACAGGGGAGCGCCGCCCCAAAAATACCGGCCACTTTGCTGCGCGGCAGACGCGCCGCATGGGAAGGCCCGGAGCGGTGCGGGGAGCCTGGAGCCAGAAGACCTGCCGTTGGAGGAAGTTGCACAGCTGACGGATTCATTTGGCCGGTGCGGCGATGCCGGCTGCCTTTGGCAGCCTTGTTTGCTGCGCCTTCTCCGCCGGGAGAAGGCTTTTTTATTGCCGCCGAAGCCGGAAAGGATGAGATCATCATGAAAAAACAGGCGCTCCTGCTGGCGCATTTCGGCACAAGCCACGCCGATACACGGGAAAAAACCATCGGGGCGGTGGAACGGGACGCCCGGGAGGCGTTTCCGGATTGGGAGGTGCGCGGCGCTTTCACCAGCGGGATGATTCTGCGGGCCTTAAAAAAACAGGGGCTTTCCCTGCAATCGGTGCCGGAGGCGCTGGAGGACCTTCAAAACGCGGGCTTTGAGCGGGTGGTCATCCAGCCCACCCATATGATCTGCGGCGAAGAGTACGACAAGCTGCGGGCCCAGGCCGAGCCCTTCCGCAGCTCCTTCGCGGAATTTTCCGTGGGCAGGCCGCTGCTCTCCTCCACCGGGGATATGCAGGAAATCTGCCGCTTTTTCGACCGGGAATTCCCTCGGGAGGAGGGGGAGGCGCTGGCGCTTATGGGCCACGGGACCGAGCATTTCGCCAACGCGGTCTACCCGGCGCTGGGCTACATGTTCCGGGAAATGGGCTTTGACCGCATCCTGGTGGGGGCGGTGGAAGGCTACCCCGGCATTGACATCGTCCGCAAGGAACTCCGGCGGATGGGCGTCAGCAGGGTGACGGTGACGCCGCTGATGCTGGTGGCGGGGGACCACGCCGTCAACGACATGGCGGGGGAGGAGCCGGACAGCTGGAAATCCCTGCTGGAGTCCGACGGATTTGCGGTAAAGACAGTGGTGCGCGGGCTGGGGGAATACCCGGCGGTGCGGGAAATGTATCTCGCGCACATCCGCCGCGCGATGGAACGGGAATAGGAGGCTATCATGGAAAAAGGCGTTTTTTACGGCATCAGCGTCGGCCCCGGGGACCCGGAACTGCTGACCTGCAAGGCGGTCCGGACAATCCGGGCCTGCCGGGTCATTGCGACCCCCCAGACCAAAGGGGAGAACACGCTGGCTTTGGACATCGCGTCGGCGGCGGTGGACATGAGCGGAAAAACCATCCTGCCCATCCGCTTCCTCATGACCAGGGATCAGGAAGCCCTGCGGAAAAGCCATGAGGAGGCCGCGGACGCCGTGGCGGAATGGCTGGACAGGGGGGAGGACGTCGGGATGCTGAACCTGGGGGATGTGTCCATTTACTCCACTTTCAGCTACGTCCACGACATCCTGAAGGCCAGGGGCTACCGGACCGAGATCATCCCGGGCGTTCCCAGCTTCTGCGCTGTGGCGGCCAAGCTGGGAACGGGAATCACCGAAATGGGAAAGCCTTTGCACATCATCCCGGCCGGCCATGAGGGGCTGGCGGAAAGCCTGGCCCTTCCCGGCAGCAAAATCCTCATGAAAACAGGCAAAGCCATGCCGGCGGTCCGGCAGGCTTTGAAGGATGCGGGGCTTTATGAAAAGGCGTCGCTGGTCCAGAACTGCGGGCTGCCGGACGAGAAGGTCTGCCCCTCTCTGGACGAGGCGGACGACGACCCCAGCTATTTTACAACCATTCTGGTCAAGGCGTAAGGAGGAAACCATGGTAACATTTGTCGGCGCCGGAAGCGGCGCGCCCGATCTCATCACCGTCCGCGGGGCGAAAGTGCTCGCGGAAGCGGACGTCATCATTTACGCGGGAAGCCTGGTGAATCCCGCCCTGCTGGATTACAAAAAGGAAGGCTGCGCCGTCTGGAACAGCGCCAAAATGACGCTGGAGGAAGTGTTCGCCGTCATGCGGGAGGCGGAAGCGGAAGGAAAGCGCACCGTCCGCCTCCACACCGGCGACCCCTGTCTTTACGGCGCCATCAAGGAGCAGATGGAGCTTCTGGACGAGGCGGGAATCCCCTATGAGGTGGTGCCCGGCGTGTCCAGCTTCTGCGGCGCGGCGGCGGCGGTCAAGGCGGAGTACACCCTGCCCGAGGTGAGCCAGACGGTGATTATCACCCGGATGGAAGGCCGCACGCCGGTGCCCGAACGGGAAAAAATCCGCAGCCTGGCCGCCCATCAGAGCACCATGGTCGTTTTCCTCAGCACCGGCCTCCTGGAGGGGCTTTCCCGGGAGCTGATTGCGGGGGGATACGCCCCGGACACCCCGGCGGCTATCGTTTATAAGGCAACCTGGCCCGACGAGAAGGTGTTCCGCTGCACCGTGGAGACGCTGGCCCGGACGGCGGAGGAAAACGGGATTACCAAAACCGCCCTCATCCTGGTGGGGAATTTCCTGAACGGCACGGTGGAGCGTTCCAAGCTCTACGACCCCGCCTTCACCACCGAATTCCGGCAGGGGACCGACTCATGCGGATCGAAATAACGGCGTACACCGCCGCCGGGTGCGCATTGGGCGAACGGCTCTGCGCCGTCCTGCAAAAGGAAGGCGAGGACGCCCGCTTCCGGTCCGGCAAAGGGGAAAACGGCATCAAGGCGAAGGACTGGGCGGCGGAATATTTCCCCGCAGCGGACGCCCTGATTTTTATCGGGGCGGCGGGGATTGCCGTGCGGAGCATCGCCCCCCTGGCGGCGTCCAAGCTGTCCGACCCGGCGGTGCTGGTCCTGGACGACGGCGGGCGGTTTGCCGTCTCCCTGCTTTCCGGGCATGTGGGCGGCGCCAACGACTTAACCCGGCGGGTGGCCGGCATCACCGGCGGCATCCCGGTGATTACCACCGCCACCGACGGCCGCGGATTGTTCGCCATTGACAGCTGGGCGGCGAAATGCGGCTTTTTCATCGCAAACCCGGAAAAAATCAAGGCGGTGAGCGGCAAGCTGCTGGACGGGAGGCAGGTGGGGCTCTGGACGCCCTTCCCCATTGCGGGGGAGCTGCCGGCCGGCTTTTTCTGGACCGAAACCGCGCCGGATGCGGCTGTTTCCGTGCGCCGGCCGGTAACCGACTGCCTGTGGCTGGTCCCGCCGGTGCTGACGCTGGGGGTGGGCTGCCGGAAAGACACGCCGGCGGAGGCGATTGAGGCGGCTTTTGAAGAACTGCTCCGGCAGACCGGCTTTTCGGAGAAGGCCTTCCGGCAGGTGTGCAGCATCGACCTCAAGGCGGAGGAGCCGGGACTGCTGGCCTTCTGCGAAAAAAGGGGGCTGCCCTTCCGCACCTTTTCCGGCGAGGAATTGTCGGCCCTGCCGGGGGAGTTTACCCCTTCCGCCTTTGTGAGCCGCATTACCGGCGTGGACAATGTCTGCGAGCGCAGCGCGGTAAAGGGCAGCGGCGGGGAGATTGTCTGCCCCAAGCAGGCGGGCGGCGGCGTGACCATGGCGGCGGCAATGGAAACGCCGGCGCTGGATTTTGGAATGTGACGGAGGAAAAACCATGCAGAAATTATATGTGGTAGGCCTGGGCCCCGGCGGCCGGGAGTACATGACCGGCGAGGCCCGGGCGGCCCTGGAGGAAGCGGAGCTCCTCTGCGGCTATACGGTGTACATCGACCTCATCCGGGCGGATTATCCGGACAAGGAGGTCCTCGCAACCCCCATGACCCAGGAAATCGAGCGGTGCCGGATGGCGGTGGAAGCGGCGGAAAGCGGCAAAACCGTGGCCATGGTGTGCAGCGGCGACGCCGGGGTTTACGGCATGGCGGGGCTTATCTACGAGACGGCGGGGGAGAATTCCCCGGTGGAGATCGTTGTGGTGCCGGGCATTACGGCGGCTTTAAGCGGCGCGGCGGTGCTGGGCGCCCCCCTCATCCACGACTTTGCCGTCATCTCCCTAAGCGACCTGCTGACCCCCTGGGAAACCATTGAAAAGCGGCTCCGGGCGGCGGGGGAGGCGGACTTCTGCATCTGCCTTTACAACCCCTCCAGCAAAAAGCGGGCGGATTATCTGAAGCGCGCCTGCGGCATCCTGCTGGAAAGCCGGGACCCCCAAAACGCCTGCGGCTGGGTGAAGAACATCGGCCGGGAGGGGCAGGAATCCAGGGTTATGACCCTTTCGGAGCTCATGGAGGAAAAGGTGGACATGTTCACCACCGTCTTTATCGGCAACTCCTCCACCAGAGTGATGGGGGGCAAGCTGGTGACCCCCCGGGGCTACGAGAACAAACGGAAATAGGAAAGGGGGCGCCGGAATGGCGCAGCTGGAATACTTCTGCCAAAAGGACGGGAAAAAACTGCGGTTCGGCTATACCACTGGTTCCTGCGCGGCGGCGGCTTCCAAGGCGGCGGCGCGGATGCTGCTCACCGGGCAGCGGACGGATAAGGTGGAGCTGATGACTCCCAAGGGCATCCTGCTCACCCTGCCGGTGGAGGAAATCACCGCCGGGGAGGGCTTTGTCTCCTGCGCCGTCCGGAAGGACAGCGGCGACGACCCCGACGTCACCAACGGCATCCTCATCTTTTCCCGGGCGGAGTTTTCCTCCGGGGAGCTTCCTGCGGGAGCGTACTCCCCGGAGGAGGGCGTTTTTATCGACGGCGGAAAAGGCGTCGGACGGGTGACCAGGCCCGGCCTGGAATGCCCCGTGGGGTCCGCCGCCATCAACCGCGTGCCGCGGGAGATGATTGCCGCCGCCGTCCGGGAAGCCCGGCGGGAGAGCGGCAGCTCTGCCGGCATATTGGTGACCATCTCGGCGACGGAAGGGGAGCGGCTGGCCCGAAAAACCTTCAACCCCCGGCTGGGCATCCTGGGCGGGATTTCCATCCTGGGCACTTCCGGCATTGTGGAGCCCATGAGCGAAGCGGCGCTGGTGGATACCATCCGGGTGGAGGTCAGACAGCTTGCCGCCGCCGGGAGGAAGCTCCTGACGGTTACCCCGGGCAACTACGGGGAGGATTTCATGAAAAACGTCCTCCGCACGGACCTGGAGGGGGCTGTCAAGTGCAGCAATTTCGTGGGGGACACCCTGGACATGGCGGGGGAGTACGGCTTTGAGCGGGTGCTGCTGGTCGGGCACATCGGCAAGTTCGTGAAGCTCGCCGCCGGGATTATGAACACCCACTCCCGCTATGCCGACGGGCGGATGGAGATCATGGCGGTTCACGCGGTTCTGTGCGGGGCGGACCGGGCGCTTGCGGCGCGGATTATGGACTGCATCACCACCGACGACGCTTTGGACATTCTGGAGGAAGGGGGCTTTCTGGCGGAAACCCTTTCTTCCATCCTGAAAAAAATTGATTTCCACCTGAAAGCCCGTTCCCGCGGGGAGTATCAGGCGGAAGCGGTGATTTTCTCCAACAAGCGGGGCCTGCTGGGCATGACGCCCGGCGCGGCGGAGCTGCTGGAGGAATGGAAAAGGGGGAGCGAAGGTGCGTCCGGCAAAACGGGAGGTCAAGGCCCCGGAGAAGCGTGAGGAGATCTCCCGGGCGTGTCCGGCGGCGCGCAGCTTTTCCGGCAGGATGGGGGAGGAAAAAAAGCGGTACGCCTGCCCCTGCTGCGGATGCCGGACGTTTCCGGTGAAGGCGGAGGAAGCGGCGGCCTTTATCTGCCCGGTCTGTTTTTGGGAAAACGACCTCTTTCTTTCCGGGGAGGACGAACAAAGCGACGAAAACCACGGCCTGACGCTGAGGGAAGCCCGGGAAAATTACCGGAAAATCGGGGCATGCTGCCCGGAAATGCTGCCCCATGTGCGGCCGCCTGAGCCGGCGGAAGCCGCGCCGGGCGAAAAGACTGAAACGGGAAAGGGGAAGAACGGATGAAACGCAGAATAACGGTGGCAGGCATCGGGATGGGGAATCCCGACACCATGACCGCGGAGGTTCGGAAAGCGGCGGAGGGCGCGGACGCCCTCATCGGGGCCGGACGGATGCTGGAGGGCTTCTCCGGGTGGGGGAAGCCCTGCTTTGCAGCCATCGCGCCGGAGGAAATCCGCCGCACAGCCGACGCGCACCCCGAATTTGCGGAAATCTGCGTCCTCATGTCCGGGGACGTGGGGTTTTACAGCGGGGCGAAAAAGCTGAAGGGGGCGCTGGAGGGCTACGAAGTGCGGTTCCTGCCGGGGCTAAGCTCCCTTGCTTATTTCTGCGCAAAGCTGGGCGTCAGCTGGGACGATGTCCGCTGGGCCAGCGCCCACGGGCGGGAGGACGACGTCCTTCCCGTCATCCGGACAAGCCCCAAAACCTTCCTGCTCACCGGCGGGAGCCGCCCCATCCAGGAGGTCTGCCGGGAGCTCTGCGCGGCGGGGCTGGGGGATTTGGCCGTTTACGCCGGGGAGCGGCTCTCCTATCCGGAAGAACGGATTACCGCCGGCACGGCGGCGGAGCTTGCCGGGATGGAATTTGACAGCCTGGGCGTGATGCTGGTGGAAAATCCCCGGCCCGTCCGGCCGGAGTTTGCCTCCCACGGCATCCCGGACGAAGAATTTATCCGGGGAAAGGTGCCCATGACCAAGTTCGAGGTGCGCTGCGCGGCGGTTTCCCTGCTTCGGACAAAGCCCGGCGGCGTTGTCTGGGACGTGGGCGCGGGAACCGGCTCGGTTTCGGTGGAAGCGGCCCTGTCCAATCCCGGAGGGGCGGTGTACGCCGTGGAAATGAAGGGGGAGGCGGCGGAGCTCATCCGCCGGAACCGGGAGAAATTCGGCGCCTGGAACCTCGTCCCCGTGGAGGGGGCGGCGCCCGGGGCGCTGGAGGAGCTTCCGGCGCCGGACAGCGTTTTTATCGGGGGGAGCACCGGGAATATGCCGGAGATTTTCGCCCTCATCCGGGAGAAGAATCCGGCGGCGCGGGTGGTGGTCAGCGCCATCTCGCTGGAAACGCTGGCGCAGGCCGTCGACTGCTTCGCGAAATTCGGACTGCAAAACACCGAGATTTCGCAGATCATGGCGGCCAGGGCCAGGGAAGCGGGGCGCTACCACCTGATGATGGGGCAAAACCCCGTCTATCTCATCAGCGGGGATTTTTCCGAAGAACAAAACGACTAACAGGGGGACTCTTTTTTGGATATCGTAATGGCGGGCATTGACCACAGCAAAGCCGGGCTGGAGGCCCGGGAGCGTTTTTCCTTCACCAAATCGGCGGCGGAGGCGGCCATGAAACAGGCCGGAGAGGAATCCGGCGCGGACGGGTGCGTCATCCTTTCCACCTGCAACCGCACCGAATTCTGGCTGAGCGGCGCGGGGGAAGCGGACCCGCTTTCCATCCTCTGCCGCCTCAAGGGGGAGGACCCCGAAAGCGCCGCCCCGTATTTCACCGTTCGCAAAGGGGAGGACGCGGTACGCCACCTGTTCCGGACCGCCTGCGGCATGAATTCCCGGCTGTTCGGCGAGGACCAGATTATCACCCAGGTGGGGGACGCCGCGGATTTTGCCCGGGAATGCGGGACGGGCGGGCCGGTGCTGGACACCCTTTTCCGCACGGCGGTGACTGCGGCGAAAAAGGTCAAAACCGAAGTGCGGCTCACCGCCGTCCACCGGGGCGCGGCGGAAAGCACGGCGGAACTGCTGAAAAAAGAGTGGGGCAGCCTTGCCGGGAAGCGGGTCCTGGTCATCGGAAACGGGGCCATGGGGAAGCTGGCCGCCGGGAAGCTGCTGGCCGCCGGAGCGGAGGTCTTTATGACCCTCCGGCAGTACAAATACGGCGGCGCGTCGGTTCCCGAGGGATGCCGGGCCGTTTCCTACGAGGAGCGCTACCGGGTGATGGAAGAAGCGGACGCGGTGGTCAGCGCCACGGCGAGCCCCCACTACACCGTGCATTGCGAGGAAGCGTCGAAGCTGCCGCGGCTGCCGGGAATTTTTGTGGACCTGGCGGTTCCCCGGGACATTGAGCCGGCTGTGGCCGCCCTTCCCGGCGTCCGGGTCTGGGACATCGACCAGCTGGGGGTGTCCGGCCCCGACGCGGGGAACGAGGAAGCCGCCCGCCAGGCGGAGGGCATCCTGGAGGAATACTGCGGGGAGTTCGCAAAATGGTACCATTTCCGGGGGGCCGCTCCCTATATCCAGCAAATCAGCCGGAAAGCGGCGGAGGACATGTCTCGCCGGATGGAAAAATGCGTCCACACCCTGAACCTGCCGCCGGAACAGCGGGACAAGCTGTGGGAGCAGATTGACCACCACGCGGAAAAGACCGTGGCCCATCTGCTTTTCGGCCTGCGGGAAACCCTTTCGCCGGAGCTGCTGCGGGATTGCCTGAAGGCCCTTGATATGGTAGAATAAAGGAAACGAGGGGGATTTATGGAACCGTATTTTCCCATTTTTATCTCCCTGTCCGGCAAAAAGGCGGTGGTCATCGGGGCCGGGGCCATTGCCTGCCGCAGGGTCAAAAGCCTTCTGCCCTTTGGGGCGGAAATCACGGTCATCGCGCCGGAAGCCTGCGGGGAGCTAGACCTTTTGGCCAAAGAAGGCCGCATCCGGCTGGAACGGCGGCCCTATGCCCCCGGGGATTTGTCCGGGGCGGTTCTGGCCGTATCCGCCGCCAACGACCGGGCGGTGAACCACGGGGCCTTTTTGGAGGCGAAAGCCGCCGGGGTCCCCATCAGCGTGGCTGACTGCAAGGAGGAGTCCACCTTCTATTTCCCGGGAATCGCCCGGGAAGGGGATGTGGTGGCCGGGGTTACGGCCAGCGGCGCCGACCATAAGCTGGCCAAAGAGGCGGCGGCCGCTGTGCGAGAATGTTTGCGAAATTTTGCGGAAAGCAGGGAATCACATGGAAAAACGGATCATCCGGGTAGGGAGCCGGGAAAGCGCCCTGGCGGTAGCCCAGACCAAGCTGGTGCTGAATCAGATTGAGGCGGCCCACCCCGAAATCGCCTTTGAGCTGATTACCATGAAAACCACCGGGGATAAAATCTTAGACCGGACATTAGATAAAGTGGGGGGCAAGGGGCTTTTTGTCAAGGAGCTGGACCGGGCTTTGCGGGACGGCGAGGTGGACATTACCGTCCACAGCCTGAAGGATGTGCCCATGGAAACGCCGGAGGACCTGCCCCTGCTGGCCTTCGCCAAACGGGGGGACCCCCGGGACGCTTTGGTTCTGCGGGAAGATGTTCCCGCCTTGGAACCGGGCATGGTCATCGGCTGTTCCAGCGCCCGGCGCGTCCTTCAGCTGAAAACACTCTATCCCCAATGCGCGGTGAAGCCCGTCCGGGGCAATATCGTCACCCGGTTAAAAAAGCTGGATTCCGGGGAGTTTGACGCCCTGGTTCTGGCGGCGGCTGGCCTTGACCGGATGGACTTTTCCCACCGGGTGAGCCGGTATTTTGAGCCGGATGAAATGATCCCGGCGGCTGGCCAGGGGATTTTGGCCATTCAGGGCCGGGCAGAGGGGGATTACGCCTTTTTAGAGTCCGCCGATGACCCGGAAGCCCGGTGCTGCGCCTTGGCGGAGCGGGCCTTCGTGCGGGAGCTGGACGGCGGGTGCAGCTCCCCGGTGGCGGCTTTTGCCGTTGTTTCCGGGGAAACCGTCACCCTGACGGGGCTTTATCCCAACCCGGAAACCGGGGAAGCGCTGGTGGACAAAATCCGCGGAAAGACGGCGGACGCGGAGCGCTTGGGCATCTGCCTTGCCCGGAAAATGGCGGGCAAAACCGGCAAAGTCTGGCTGGTGGGGGCAGGCCCCGGGGACCCGGGACTGTTTACCGTAAAAGGACAGGAACTGCTCGCCCAGGCGGAAGTGGTGGTTTACGACCGGCTGGTGGGGCCGGGGATCCTGGCACGCATCCCCCGGACGGCCGAGGCCATTGACGTAGGCAAAAAATCCGGGAACCATCCGGTGCCCCAGTGGCGGATCAATGAGATCCTCCTGGAAAAAGCCCTGGAGGGCAA
>DVFM01000017.1 GCA_018713245.1 Candidatus Merdivicinus intestinavium | reverse complement strand
CAAACACAGGAAACCCGTTTATCGGGTTTCTTGTCATATTGCTCCTTAGCTCAGTCGGTAGAGCACGCGGCTGTTAACCGCGGTGTCGTCAGTTCGAGCCTGACAGGAGCAGCCAAAGGAAACAGCCGGTCAAACGACCGGCTGTTTCCTTTGCTTGCTGCTGTTGCGCTTCAATTAGCGATATCGCGTTTCGGCAGGCGAATGGCTGTTAACTGGAGCGAGCCCGACCGCCGCCAGTGGCGGAAGAAAGGAGGGTGAGCTCGGAGAAAAGTCGTCAGTTCGAGACTGGCAGGAGCTGCCATAATAAGAAGCTGCATCCAGCTTCCAGCCTCTTTTTTCTTCCCCGCCGGTTCTTCGGGTGGCGGAATTTTGTCAATCCTTTTGATGCGGCGTTTTACTGCGGCAGGTCGGATAAAAGAACACTGGACAGACTGGAACGGGCCTGTTTTCGATATCGGACCGTATAAGAGGGCTGGTCGTCCACATGGGGCGGCGCATCTGCCGCAAGAGGCAGCCGGATGGAAACGCGCAGCCCCGGCTTCCCGCTGCCCATCAGGCAGCGTCCCCCGCTTTCCCGAATGACGCGCTCCAGAAGTGCTCCGAGCAGCCGGGAGAACCCCCCGTCTTGTTCGAGCTGCCCGTTTATTGCTGCCACTTCCTTTTCTGTACCGGAAACCCGGGAGAAAGAAGTCGTCTGATCGGAGAATTGAATGCACAGTTCCCGGACAGTGCGCGAAATTTCAAACCGCATGCTCCCGCCTTCCGGCATCTGGCCGGCGGAAAGATCGATCAGGCAGAGGATCGCGCAGGAAAACCACCGCCGGTCCAGCATACAGACGGCGCCGCGGCTGCTGCCGGCGCGTTCCAGTACAATGCCCAGCGGCGCCAGGCGGAAGTCCGCCTCCCGGAACAGTGTTTCAAAAAAGTCGTCCATTTCCACCGGGACCGGAAGCCTGGAATCGTCCGGCCCATAACAGCCGGACAGCACCATTCCTAACCGCAGAATCTGCTGACAGCGGTTTTCGATCCGTTCCAGGTCCTCCTCGCATTGCGGCAGCCCGGCTTTCTCCAGATATTCCCCAAGGCGGTCCAGATGGGTAAAAATGCGGAACACATTCTGACGGAGCCATGCGTCCATCAGGCGCACTCCCTCCGGGCTGATGCCCTCTGCGGCGGGAATAAACCGTTCTCCATCCTCCCAAACCCCGGCAAACAGGTGCGGATCGCCGGGATAGGCTGTTACGAACAGCTTTCCCGCACCTTCCTGGTCCTGTAAAATCTGGGCCGGCGCGGCGCCTGATTCCAGATGCTCAAGAGAAAGGCCCGGATAGGCGCTGCGCAGGTCGGCGCCCTCGGCCAGGTTCGGGAACCTGTGGGCGAACGCGTCGTTTATCCACAGTGACCGCAGATTCTTTCCGAATACGGCCACCGGGCGCTGTTCCGGTGCATAAAGCTGCGCCAAAAGCGTTAATTTCTCCACGTATTGTATCTCCTTTTTCCATAAAATCCCTGACCGTACCGTAATTTGTTTTCTTCTGTCGATTTCTGTCCAAGGCTGTCACCGCGATTGGATTATTATGGACTATTATATACTAGTTTCTCAAAAAAAGCAAACAGCAAATGCGAAAACCTCTCCTTTACATTTCCCAAAAAACAGGTTAAAATATATACAGTCATCAAAAAGAAAGGGGATTCCATGATTTTACTTGGAAACGATTGGGATGAAATCCTTTCCGACACCCTGTCGGGAGAGCGCATGCAGCGGACGATGGAGCGTGCGGAGGAGTCCTACCGGCAGGATACGGTATTCCCGCCGCGGGAGATGCTGTTCCGGGCCTTTGCGCTGACCCCTTTTTCTGCGGTGCGGGTGGTAATCCTGGGCCAGGACCCCTATCACGGCCCGGGGCAGGCCAACGGGCTTGCCTTTTCCGTGCCTCGGGGCGTCCGCATCCCCCCTTCTTTGCGCAACATCTATAAGGAGCTGGAAGCAGACTGCGGCATCCGGCCGGCCGCCCACGGGGATTTAACCGCCTGGGCGGAGAGGGGTGTGCTGCTTCTGAACGGCGTGCTCACCGTCCGCGCCGGGGCGGCCAATTCCCACCGGGGAATCGGCTGGGAAGTTTTGACCGGGGCGGTGCTGGACGCGCTGAACCGCCGTCCGGAACCGGCAGCCTTCCTCCTTTGGGGCGCGGGCGCGCGGAGCTGGCGGCAGCGCATCGCCGCGCCGCGCCACCTGGTCCTGGAGGCAGCCCACCCCAGCCCGCTTTCCGCCCACAACGGATTTTTCGGCTGCCGTCATTTTTCCAAAGCGGCCCGCTTCTGCGCGGAGCACGGGGAGGCGCTGGACTGGACGCTCCCCGAGTGAGGGGCCATACCTTTCAACGCAGATTCCTAGGAGGGACATCATGAAGCAAGTGACTTTATATACGGACGGCGCATGCAGCGGAAATCCCGGCCCCGGCGGCTGGGGTGCCATTTTGGAGTGCGAGGGCCATCGGAAAGAGCTTTCCGGCGGCGAAGCCAGCACCACCAACAACCGCATGGAGCTGACCGCCGTCATTGAGGGCCTTTCCGCCCTGAAATTCGGCTGCGCCGTGACCTTGGTCAGCGATTCCAAGTATGTAATCGACGCCATCACAAAGGGCTGGGTTTATTCCTGGAAGGCAAAAGGCTGGCGCAAGGCGGACAAATCCCCTGCCCTGAATGTGGACCTGTGGGAAAAGCTGCTCCCTCAGCTGGAACGCCATCAGATGACCTACCGGTGGGTCAAGGGCCACGCCGGCCACCCGGAAAACGAGCGCTGCGACCAAATGGCCGTAGCCCAGTGCCAGCGGTTCCGGTAAATGAAAAATTTCTGTGAACACCCTTGTAAATTACACTTGCATAGTATATAATAAAGCTGTCAGCAGAGTTTAACGCCGTCAAGGCAAGTCATAGAAGAAAGGAAATCGTTATGGATCGTTTTGTCTATCTGGACAATTCCGCAACCACCAAAATATCGGACCGGGTTTTCAAAGCCATGGTCCCCTACCTGACGGAGCATTACGGCAACCCCTCCAGCATTTACTCCATCGGCCGGGAAGCCCGTTCCGCCATTGAAGAGGCCAGAGGAAAGGTCGCCGCCGCTTTTAACGCCCGTCCCGAGGAAATTTATTTCACCGGCTGCGGCAGCGAATCGGACAACTGGGCCATTAAGGGCGCGGCCCGCCGCCTTGCCAGAATGCAGGGCAAAAAGCACATCATCACCACTGTTTTTGAACACCACGCCGTCCTCCACACCTGCAAGGCGTTGGAAAAAGAGGGCTTTGAAGTCACCTATGTGCCGGTGGACAAGCTGGGTTTTGTAAACCCCGCGGATATCGAGGCGGCTATCCGCCCGGACACCGCCATCGTTTCGGTGATGTACGCCAACAACGAGATCGGCGCCATCCAGCCCATTGCGGAAATCGGGAAAATCTGCCGGGCGCACAAGGTCCTGTTCCACACCGACGCGGTGCAGGCTGTTGGCAACGTCCGCATCGACGTCCAGGAACAGAACATCGATCTGTTGTCCCTTTCCGCCCATAAAATTCACGGGCCAAAAGGCGTCGGCGCTTTGTATGTCCGCCGGGGCGTTTACCTGGACAATTTCATTGACGGCGGCGCCCAGGAATCCGGCAAACGGGCTGGCACGGAAAACCTGGCGTCTATCGTGGGCTTAGGGGAAGCCATTGCGGAAACCTATGAGAATTTTGACCAGAAGGTGGCGAAGATGACCGCCCTGCGGAACAAGCTCATGGACGGCCTGCTGCAAATCCCCTGCACCCGCTTGAACGGCGGCCGGGAAAACCGCCTGTGTACCAATGTGAACATCTCCTTCGGCGGCATCGAGGGCGAAGGCTTGCTCCTGCTGCTGGATATGAACGGCGTGGCGGGCTCCTCCGGCTCCGCCTGCACCTCCGGCTCCCTGGACCCGTCCCATGTGCTGCTGTCCATCGGGCTGGAACACGGCATCGCCCACGGCTCCCTGCGGCTGAGCCTTGGCGCGGATACCACGGAGGAAGACATCGACTACACCTTGAGCGTGGTGCCAAGAGTGGTGGAACGGCTCCGGGCCATGTCCCCGGTGTGGCAGGAATGGTCCGACGATGAACGGGCCGGCAAAAATCTGTAAGGAAAAAGGAAGGGAGAATCCTCATGTTATACAGCGCGAAAGTAATGGAGCATTTT
>DVFM01000016.1 GCA_018713245.1 Candidatus Merdivicinus intestinavium | reverse complement strand
CCTCATCTTCTTCCTCATCCTCGTCCTCATCGTCCTCATCCTCGCCGCGTTCCGCGCGGAGCTGCTGCTCGTGGGGCTCGATGATATACTTGACAAGGTAGGGATACGAGTTGAACACCGTGATAAAGCCGACCAGAGAAAACGCAATCAGCACAATGATCGGAAGGGTGATCGGGAAGAAAAGCGCCGTAGGAATGGTGATGAGCAGGACAAAAAAGGCGGTGATAATGTTGGTTTTCACGCCGAGGAAGGCGAAAATCAGGGAGTTTTTCAGGATATACCGGAGCTTCAGCTCCACCGTGACCGCCATCAGATAGGCATAAAACTGGACGAACAAAAAAAGCAGGCAGAACAGGATGCACAGCCCGTAAGGAATCAGCATCGCCCAGGAAGTCGCCGAATTGACAAAGTACCAGATGAACGAGGTTCCCGCCACAACTGTAATCAGCGTAAAGATCAGCCACAGCGCAAAGCCCTGTTTCCAGTTGCTTTTAAATGCGTCCCAAAAGTCGGAAACCAGAAAGGTCGGCTTTTCGTTGGCAAAATTGCGCAGCACATAGGTCATGCCGCAGATCGCCGGTCCAATCGTCACAATCGGGATACAGCAGACCAAAAACAGCAGATTCAGCTGGATGAGCTTCCAGAATTTCCGGAAAAACAGCTCGAAAAAGAGGAAAAAACGTTTTTTCTTCGGCGCATTCTTGTCTACGCCCGGGCCGGGCTTGCTGTAATTGAACAATCCCAAAAATGCCATACTTCCTATCTCCGTTTCTTTTCCACAGGTTCTCGCCCAATGAAGGATATGCGGCAAAACTTCCATGAATCCCCCATTTTACACTTTATTTTTGGGCACATATACTATTATGCATGAAAAAGCGAAATTTGTCAAGCCCATGGTCATGAGGATTCTTTAAACGTTTCATGAACAAGAGGCCTAGTCCAGGAAAACTCCGCACAGGTGGGAACAGCCGGCATCCAGCAGCGCGGCAGCCCCCAGCATCAGCAGCAGAATCCCGAATTTTGCCGCATAAATCCGAAAGCCTCGGGGAGAAAGCGCCTCTCCCGCCGTCATGGCGCGGAAAAAGCGGTTGGACATCCGCAGGGATTCCCGGCATCCGAGCAGCAGGGCATAGCCGGACAGCGCCCCCGCAGGCAGCAGGAGCAGCAGGGAGAGCAGAATCCCCTTTCCCTCCAGCGACAGGTAGAAATGCGCCATGCTCATTCCCAGCCCGATTCCGCGAAACAGCAGGAAAAACAGGGAAAAGGGCTGTCCCACCGCGCTGAAGCCGCACAGGAACACCGCCCCCGCCAGCATCAGCGAGGACAAAAAGGCGTTGAGCGCGATCCCCCAAAAGCCGGATTCCGCCCGTCCCGCCAGATACCCCCGTGCAATCTGCTCCAAGGCCCCGGCCGTATCCGCGTCCAGCGAGCCCGCCAGCACCGCCCCATAGCCGATTGCCGCCAGGAACACCACCGCCAGCACCGTCGTCAGGGGGCTGGACCGCCCCTTCCGGCGCTCCCGGGCCGGCGCCGCGTCCGCACTGCGGTAAACCGGCGGGGCGGCGGGTTCCGGCGGAAGCGTTTCAGCGCCGTCCGGCTTCTCCGGCTTCGGTTCCCCGGCGGCAGGCTCCGCCGCAGGCGCTGCGCCCCATCTGCGTTCCTGTGCCGAAAATACCTCCGGCTGCGTCCAATTCCGTTCCATTTTTCCGCCTTCCTTCCGCTTGGGACTGCACGTCCCGGATGTTACATCCTATGCGGAAGAAGGCCCCGGTATGCCTTCTTATTTCTCCCCGGCCAGCTCGTAGGCCCGCTTGACGCAGTCCTTGCAGGACTCCGCCACCGCCTTTTGCAGGCCGTTTTCCCGCAGGGCCGCAAGCCCCGCGATGGTGGTGCCCCCCTTGGAGGACACCATCTGGATGAGGGAATCGATGTCCTGCCCGGAATGCTCCATCATTTCCGCCGCGCCCCGCATGGTCTGGCAGAACAGGGCCAGGCAGGTTTCGTAGGGGATGCCCTGCTCCGCGCCGTATTGGATGTACCCCTTGGCGAACTCATAGAGGAAAGCCGGGGTGCTGCCGTTGATGGCAATGACCTCGTTCATCCTGTCCGTGGGGATCTCCCGCACCACACCGGCGCACCCGAAGATCTGCCGGGCGGTGTCGAATTCCTCCTGGGAAACCGGCGAAACCTTTGCCATCGCCACAGCGCCAACCCCCAAAAGCAGGGGGGTGTTGGGCATAATGGGCACAACCTTGGCGTCGAAGCCCAGGGCCTTTTTGATGCGCTCTGCCGTCACCCCAGCGGCAATGGACAGGTAGACCCGGTCCTTGTTCCCGCCGGCGGCCAGCTCCGAGAGCAGCTCGTCCATATTCTGGGGCTTCACCGACAGCAGGACAAATTCCGCTTCGTTTAGGACTTCCCCGGCGGAGGAAAGGGGCTTCATGCCGATGGAGCTTTCCAGCGCCTTCATTTTTTCTTGCTGAACGTCAAAGCCGAAGAGGCGGCAGTCCTCCCCCATCCCGGCTTTGACGCCCTTTAAAATCGCCGTAGCCATATTGCCGCAGCCGATTGCACCCAGTTTGAGCATTTCCCTCATCCTTTCCGCTTATTCCTCGTCGGCCATGGCCGCCTTTATCATAATGGCGCACTCCAGACGTTTTTTCTCCAGCTCGCAGGAGAATTTGAAGGGTTTCAGCACATTCCCCGCATACTGAAGGTTGTTGGCGTTGCAGCCGCCGGAGCAGTAGAACTTGGCCCAGCAGTTTGCGCAGTCCTCCTTGCCGTAGATATTGGCCCGGGCGAAATAGTCCTTCATTTCGGTGTTGAAGGTGCCGTCGTAAAGGCTGCCCATTTTCCACTCCTCCATACCCACGAACTGGTGGCAGGGGTAGATGTCCCCGTCGGGGGTGATGGCCACATACTCGTTGCCGCAGCCGCAGCCCCGGAGCCGCTTGATGGCGCAGGGGCCCTGGTCCAGGTCGATCATGAAATGGAAGAAGTTGAAGCCCTTCCCGGCTTTTTTCCGGGCGATCAGTTCCTTGGCCACACGCTCGTATTCCTCAAAAATGGCAGGCATATCGGCTTCGGTCAGGGCGTAGTCGTGTTTGGGGTCGGTAACGACGGGCTCCACCGAAATCTGGTCGAAGCCCAGGTCGTTGAAGTGGAACACATCCTTGCCGAAATCCAGGTTATACTTGGTGAAGGTGCCCCGGACGTAGTACTGGTCGTTGCCGGAAGCCTTGCGGGCCTTGACAAATTCCTGATATTTGGGGACAATCGTGTCGTAGGTGCCCCGGCCGCCCGCGTTGGGGCGCATCCGGTCGTTGACTTCCTTGCGGCCGTCGATGGACAGCACCACGTTGGACATCTCTTTATTGAGGAACTCATATTTGTCCTCGGTCAGCAGGATGCCGTTGGTGGTGATGGTGAAGCGGAAGTTTTTGTTGTGGAGTTTTTCCTGCTCCCGGGCGTAGGCCACCACCTGCTTGACAACCTCCCAGTTCATGAGGGGTTCGCCGCCGAAAAAGTCCAGCTCCAGGTTGCGGCGGCTGCCGGAATGCTCGATAAGGAAATCGATGGCCCGTTTGCCGGTTTCAAAATCCATGAGCTTGCGGTCTTTCCCGAAATCGCCGGTGGAGGCGAAGCAGTATTTGCACCGCAGCTGGCAGTCGTGGGAAATATGGAGGCACATGGCCTTGATGGGGGAAGAAACCATCCGGTCGGCGAACTGGGCGTAATCGTCCTCGGAAAAGAGGTAGCCGCCCTTGTACATTTCATAAAGCTCGCTGTAGGCATCTTTGAGCTCTTCTTCAGAAAACTCGCCGGACAGCTTGTCCAGAAGTTCCCGGGGGCACTCCTCCGCCATGGGCGCGTCCAGGAAATCCAGCAGGCGGTAAGCCGCGTCATCCACCACCGAAACGCCGCCGCTGTGGACATCCAGGACAATATTATAGCCGTTCAGTTGATATTTATGGATCATTTTTTCTCTTTCACCTTTCCTCTGATACGCAAAAGGAACGGGCGCCCAGCGGCCCCTCCCGCAGGAAGAGTCCTGTTCGCCCGATCCGTTCCCCGAAAATCAGAATTACTTATCTGCTTTCTCGCATTTCTGATTGCCAACGGTGCAGGAGGTCTTGCAGGCAGACTGGCAGGAAGCCTGGCACTCGCCGCAGCCGCCCTTGGCAGCAGATTCCTTGAGGTTGCATTTGTTCAGAGTTTTCACGTGTTTCATTTGTATCTCTCCATTTCTTTGAAATATCAATAGGATTTTCCCTTCTGGCCGACTCCGAGAACGCCGCCGACCATTCCCGCCGCGGTAATCACCGCCATCCGGGAAAGGACAGCCGCGTCCGGCGGGCCGGACATTGCCCAGCTCACCGCCAGCAGAATAACTGCCAGCATCAGCGCGCTGAATCCGCCTGTCAGCAATCCGCGCTTTTTGCGCGCCTTCGCCGACACAAACCCGGCGCACAGGCCCCCGACCGCCGCCACGACAATGGCCGCAGCCGGAATGGAATCCCCCGTCGTGTGCAGCGCGCCCAGCACGGCCGCCGCCGCGCAGAAAACTGCGCCCGCCGCCGCGGCGCCTGCTGCAATTCCCAGCAGGACCGGGCGAACATACGCCTTCGCATGGGACAGAAACGCCGCTTTCCCCTGGACTTCCGCCTTTTCCATGGAACTCGCCCCCTCCTTCCGGCTGTGCCGGTGGTTCTTTGTTCCATCTATATGCGAAAGCCGCGGGATTATGCCTGATTAAGCCTCGTCGTCGTGCAGCGTTTCGTTGGACTGGATTGCCCAGCGCTTAATGCGGATTTTGCTCCGGTCCGAACCGGTTTCGATGACAACCGTATCTTCCCGCAGCGAAACAACCCGGCCGATAATGCCGCCGCTGGTGGTGACTTCATCCCCAACCTGCAGGTTGTTGCGCATCTTCTGCATCTCCTTGTCCCGCTTGCGCTGAGGCCGGATCAGGATAAAATACATGACGACCACGATCAGCAGGATGGGCAGCAGCTGAATGAGCATAATCAGCCAGCCGCCGGACTGTGTGGCGTCCGCCGTTGTTTCCAACAGAGCAGTTAACATGAACTTCCCTCCAAAATGTTTTCACGTCTCCCAGGCGCAGGCCCGGACGTATCATCCTTATTATACTATACCCGAAGCGTTTGCGCAAGAGAAAAGTTGCCGGGAAGATGATTTTTTACAAATTTTCCTATTTCCCGCTGAAGAACTGGTCGATGCCGTCCGCAACTGCCTCCGCAAAAACCGGATAGTAAGCGGGATTTGTCAGCAGCGCCTTTTCCTCGCTGTTGGTCAGGAAGCCGTACTCGATGAGGACGGAGGCGAACTGCTTGGTGCGGGTGACGGCGAACTCGCTGAACTTGTTGCCGCGGTCCTTCGCGTTGTTGGCATAGGGGAGGGTGAGATAGGCCTGATACAGCTCATCGTTGATGTACTGGGCAAGCCGCTGGGACCAGGGGGTGTTGTAATAGGTCTCCACGCCCCGGGCCGCGCTGTTGCCGCTCACCGAGTTCTGGTGGACGGCGATGTAAACATGGGGCATCCAGTCGATGGCCATATTGGCGCGCTCCGTCACCCCCACATAGCTGCCGGAACGGGTTTCCAGCAGGTAAACGGTGGCGCCGCGGGCCTCCAGCTCCTCTTTCAGGGCCTCGGCGTGGGCGAGGTTTACGTCCGCTTCATCGACGCCGCCGCCGGTGTTGCCGGGGTCGCTGCTGCCGTGGCCGGCGTCAATGACCACCCGCGCGCCGTCCAGGCTGTCCACGGGGTTCAGGAATTTCAAAGTCAGGGTGCCGTCGGTTCTGTACTCCGCATACGCGCCGTAGTAGCCGCCCTTCTGGGCCAGGGTCAGCGTCACCTGGACCTGGGGGATGTCCCCGTTCATGACCACTTTCCAGCTGGCGCCTGTAAACGCGCTGCCGCTGGGGAAGTTCAGGTTCCCCGCGGAATAGGCGGTGGTGTAGTCAAAGGTGAGGACCACGCTGGTGGGATTGCAGCTGGTGACGGTGTTGCTGGTGGAGCTGGCGTAGCTGAGCGGAGAAGGCGTGAGGTTAAAGGGAACCGCCCAGTCCTGCCTGATGGTCAGGATGGTGAATTCCCCGTCGTTGCGCACGCTGACGCCGGAAATCTCGTTGTTCCCGTTGGTGCCGGTTTTGACCACCGTAGCGTTGCTCTTGGCGACGCGCCGTCCGGATTTCAGGATATAGCTGGAGGAGGTGGTACCGACGGCGTAGTCCATGGTGTTCTTCGGGAGGTTGTACCAATACGGGGAAGCGTAATCCTCGCCGCGGTCCACCGAGCTGAAAATATCGGCATATTCCGCGTTAATGCGCACAATATCGCCGGACGCAGGCGTCACGTTGTCCAGGCTGCCGGACTGGCTGCCGCTGCTTCCGCCGGGATTTTCCACGTCCACATATTTCCGGAGGACCACCGCCTGGACTTCCGCCCCCGTCCGGCTTTCGGACCGGCCGTCCTTTTCCGCCGTGAACTTCAACTGTCCCAGGCTTTTATCAGACTGGACGGAGGGGATGGTATAGCTCCCGGTGTACCAGACGCCGTCCTCCTCCCGCTCGGAGGTGGCGGAAAGGGAAACGGTCTGGCCGTTGATCTGGGCGGTCACGGTGGACCCGGAGGCTGCCAGCGCCCGAAGCTCCAGCGTCTCGCCGCCCAGGAAGCTCACCGACCCTTTGGGGGACACATCCTGTAAAAGCTGCTCCATCACCGCGCTGTCGGCGGCGAATACATTCATCCAGCCAAAACTCACAGCCAGAAACGCCAGTACGGTAATCATGGAAAGTATTTTTTTGCAGATTCTTTTGCTCATTTTCATTCCTTTTCTTTCTGTTTTAGGGTGTCACGGCTGTGAGGGTTCTTCCAGAAGCAGCGGCGCCCAAATGGACTGGGCCCGCATGGCCGCCTCCGCCGTTTCTTCCGGCGGGTCAAACAGGCTTCCATAGCGGAACAGGATCAGGCCGCCGTAGGCAGGCAGATCCCTTGCGAACAGGATCTGCCTCGCCAGCAGGTCCTCCGATTCAATCCACTCGCTGGCTCCCCCGCCGGCATAGGCGTCGGTTTTCCCGACCTTATAGGCCGCCAGGCCGGCGATCAGCGGCACCCCTCCCGCCCGGGCGAGGCGATCCCACTGCCGGGCGGTTTCGTCAAAGGGGGCCGCGTCATTTTCGAACCCGTAGTAAATCTGCGGCGCAATGTAATCCAGAATCCCGGATTGTATCCACTGCTCCACATCAATATAAAGGTCGCTGTAGTTCTGCTCCAGGCTCCCGCGGGGGCTGACGCCGAACCGGGCCGCCGGGTCCGTCTCATGGACGGCGGCGCTCAGCTCCTTTACCATGGCAAATGTGTTTTCCCTCCGCCACGCGGCCAGGTCCAGGGTTCCCCCCTGGGACAGATAGGCCTGGTAGGAAGCGCTGTCCGCGCTTTCCTCCATTCCGGGCGGATAAAAATAATCGTCAATATGAATCCCGTCCGTCCGGTAATTCTCCTGGATTTCCGCCGCCCCGTCTGCGATCAGCTTCCGCACGTCGGGTGAGGCGGGATTCAGATAGACGATTCCATCCACTATCATCAGGTTTTCTTCCCGGGCGTCCGGGTCGTCGTACCACTGGCGGACGGGGTATTCTTCCGGCACAAGGGGCATCTCCTCCTCCGTGCAGCCGCGCATGGGGTTGAGCCATCCGTGGAAGGCAAGGCCCTGCCGCCCGGCCTCATCCCGCAGGATGCGGACCGGGTCATAGCGGAGCGCCTCCCCCAAGGTGCCGCTGGCCCATTTGGACCAGGGGAAATACCGGGAGGGGTAAAAGCTGTCGCAGAAGGGCCGCACCTGTACAATCAGGGTGTTGAGACCCACTGCCGCGCAGTTTTGACAAAGCTCCTTAGCCGAAGCGGCAAATTCCGCCTCGCTTTTCCCTTTCAGAAGGGGGGAAAGGTCCAGGTAGGACACCCAAACCGCCCGCATTTCCTCCTGTTCCGGGGTTTCCTCCTGCTGCTCCCACAGCCCGGAGAGAATTTCCGTCAGCGTCCCCGCCGTTTCCGGCCGGGAAACGGCGTCCCGGTCCGCCGGCGCCGGCAGCAGGTCCGCCAGTCCGCAGCTCCCCAACATGCATGCGGACAGCAGCGCCGCCCCGGCCGTACAGACCGCTTTCCTGATTTTCCCCATAACGCCTCCTTCTCCCAGCCGCCGAAACGGCGTCCGGAAATGCGGGAATTACGGGGCTCAATTATAAAGTGCGCAAAACGCGGAGGAATGTTGCATTTTCGGCCCGGAATTATTTCCCGCTCTCCTGGTCAGGGATGATACTAATATCTATTCGCCATCCCCCGGATTTAATACGGGTATTTTTCGGGCCGTCCAGGGGAAGCGACGCGGCTTCCTGCCCGCCGATGAGGAGTTTTAAAAGCGTCTCCTCTCTGTCGGGGATTTCCACCCGCTCCAGCCCGGAGGACTGCTTTTTCTCCATGACGGGATTAAATTCCAGGTCCGCAAACTTATCCGGCGCATCCGGCGGTTCCATCTCCTGATACCTCCGGCGGGCGGAGGGGCCGGTGTAGCGGTCGGTCACATCAATAAAATTCTCGTTGGCATCCGCTTCCGAGGAGTTCGGAGGGCCGCCGGAGTTTTTTCTCCCCCGCCGCGCAATCAGAAACAGCCCCGTCAGTTCCAGCACGAGGAACACGACGCAGGGGATGACAATGACCAGGATCATCCCGCGGGTGGTCAGCAGGAAATCCCAAATCATCCCGGCCGCAGGGACGACAAACTCCACGCGGCAGCCAATCTGGTCCTCCGAAAGGGACACAGCCTCCTGCGAGCGGTCGGATTTTGCCATAACGCCGGCTTCCTCTGTCTCCAGAATCCGGTAAACGCTGCCGCCGCGGCCGTTCATCCTTCCGGAAACCACCACGTCGCCGGGCTCCAGTTCCTCCGCCTGCACTTCCTTCAGAAACAGCAGGCTCCCCTTGGAAATTTCCGGCTCCATTTCGTCCGAACGCATGGACATCCACTCATATCCCAGCAGCCCGGTGGGCTTTCCTTCCTCCCGGTTATGCCACAGCCAGCCGCAGAACGCCGCCAAAAGCGCCATCAGCACGACGAAAACCGCGATCCCGCGCACATGGACCAACCCACGGCCCTTTTTCATGGCATCTCCTCCCTTTTCGGTTTTTCTCAGCAAACTTCCCTTCTATTATCATACAAACCGGCGAACCTGTCAAGACAATTTGCGGTTTCTTGTAAAAAAAGACGAATTTACTCCGCCCGGTAATCATTGATATCCGAAACGATTTCCTCATCGCCGGTGAGGACGCGGGTGTAATTTTCCGGAACCTCCCCGACCACCACAGCCTCCGTCAGCAGGTATTCCGTCGGGACAGACACCTCCACCCGGCTCCCGGCCAGCAGGGCGGTCACGTCGGTTTCCAGACAGAGCATCAGCTGGCAGCGGGTCTGGTTGACCCCGGCGTCCTCGAAACGGCTTTCCAGCCGGATGGAAAGGCTGCCCGCCGGGCGGAACCGGCAGGTAAAGTCCGGCCCGAGCCCCGCCAGAAGCTGGCTGCCGAACAGAGTCCCCAGAGGCACGCCGGCTTTTGCGGAGGAAAGCCCCTCCAGGCTTTGCAGGACCTGTTCGGTGACTTCCAGCTTGATGCGGTTCACGGCGGCCATATCCGTTTCCAGGAAGCGGACTTCACCGTCCGGACCTGTCTCAATCCGGAGCAGCGATTCCCCGCTGCCGGCAAGGCAGGACTCGACGCCTGCGCTCATGGCCGACAGGGCGGCCCTTCCGGCATACTGCTCCGCCAGCTCCTCCGCCGCCGGCCGGACCCGGAGGTCCCAAAGGAAAAAGCAGGCCGCGGCAGCCGCGAAAAAAAGCAGCGCCCGCCGGCGGGTTCTTCGTGTGCGGACGGTTCTTTTCCGCATATCCGTCACCCTTTCGCATGGATTTTGCTTCATTCTATGCAAAATCCGCGAAAAAGGAAACAGCCCCCATCCTCCGCGGACAGGGGCCGTCTTTTCCGGTAAACTCAGAACGAAATATCGTTGGCAATTTTGTAGAGCTCCATGGGGAACTCCTTTTTCATGGCGAGGGCTTCTTTAATGTCGAAGTCCACAATTTTGCCCGCCTGCTGGGCGACAACGCGGTTGCCGATGCCTTGTTTCAGCAGCTCCACAGCGTGGAAGCCCATCTGGCTGGCGACGACGCGGTCGGTCACAGTGGGGTTGCCGCCCCGCTGCACATGGCCGAGCACGGTTTCGCGCGACTCAATCCCGGTGCGCTTTTCAATTTCCTCGGCAATTTCCTTGACATGGCCGACGCCTTCCGCCACCATGATGATGAAATGCTTTTTGCCCAGTTTCCGGGCCGCCTCGATCTTTTCGATGATGCGGTCCATTTCCAGGCCGATTTCCGGCACGCAGATATAGGTCGCCCCGCAGGAGATGCCGGTATTCAGGGCGATATAGCCCGCCCGGCGGCCCATTACCTCCACAACGCTGCAGCGGTCGTGGGACTGGGCGGTGTCGCGGAGCTTATCCACCATTTCCATGGCGGTGTTCATGGCGGTGTCATAGCCGATGGTGTATTCCGTGCAGGCAATATCGTTGTCGATGGTGCCGGGGATTCCCACGCAGGGAATGCCCACGGAGGTCAGGTCGCCGGCCCCGCGGAAGGAACCGTCGCCGCCGATGACCACCAGACCGTCCATGCCGACCTTTTCGCAGGTGGCTTTCGCCTTCAGGACGCCGGCCATTTCCCGGAACTCCTTGCAGCGGGCGGTATACAGGACAGTGCCGCCGCGCTGGATAATATCCGACACGCTGCGCATGTTCATTTCCACCATGTCGCCGTTGATGAGGCCGTTGTAGCCCCGCATCACGCCAAGCACTCTTATATCTTCCTTCAGAGCGGCCCGAACTACGCTGCGAATGGCAGCGTTCATGCCAGGTGCATCACCGCCGCTCGTCAGGACGCCAATCGTTTTAACGCTCATTTGTAACCCTCCAGATTCCTTTTCCAAACTACGATGCTCTTTTTATCGTTTTCACATACTATCCATTTTAAGTATTTTTGGAGGACTGTCAAGAGGATTTGCCAACCTTTGTAAAAAATCAATAGATTTCTTTTTACACGCGAAGGAGTTTCGTAAAGCTGTTCTGGAGTTCTTTTTCCTTTTCCCGGGCCGAAGATTCATTTTCCCGGACGACAAAGTAATAGATTTTGATCTTGGGTTCGGTGCCGGAGGGGCGGATGACGGCTTTGCATCCGTTTTCCATCTCATACATGAGCACATCCGACTTGGGCAGGGTGATTTCGGTTTTTTCGCCGGTGACCATATCGGTGTGGACGCTTCTCAGATAATCGCCGAATCCCAGGACCTTGTCCTCGCCGATCACGGCGGCGGGGTGCTCCCGCAGGCTTTCCATCAGCGCCTTCATCTCGGTCATGCCCTGCTCGCCCTCAAAAGCGAAGCTCTGCTGGGTGCAGAGGTAATAGCCGTAAGTCTCGTACAGGCCGTTGAGGACCTCCACCAGGTTTTTGCCCTGCTTGGAATAGAAAGCGGCCATTTCGCAGATGAGCATGGAGGCGACGACGGCGTCCTTATCCCGGACATACGTGCCGGCCAGGTAGCCGTAGGATTCCTCGAAGCCGAAGATATAGTTGCCTTCCTCGCCTTTTGCTTCCATCCGGCCGATCTGCTCGCCGATGAATTTGAAGCCGGTGAGGACATTGACCAGCTCCACGCCGTACTTGTCCGCGATCTTCTGGCACAGGTCGGTGGTGACGATGGTCTTGACGGCCAGGGGCTTGGCGGGCATGGTGCCCATGGCGATGCGCTGGGAAGCCACATAATCCAGCAGCAGCGCGCCCACCTCGTTGCCGGTGAGGAGCTTATAGTCGCCGTTCCATTTGACGGCGATGCCCACCCGGTCGCAGTCGGGGTCGGTGGCCAGCAGAAGGTCGGAGCCGGTCTCCTCGCAGTATTTCATGCCCAGTTCCAGGGCCTGTTTGATTTCGGGGTTCGGGAAGGGGCAGGTGGGGAAATTCCCGTCGGGGAGCTCCTGCTCCTTGACGACGGTGACGTCCCGGATGCCGATGCGCTTGAGGATTTCGCGGACAGGCTTGTTGCCGGTGCCGTTGAGGGGGGTGTACACGACCTTGAAGCCGCTTTCCTTCACGATATCCGAGTGGATGGACTGGCTGAGGACATTCTCATAGTAGCTTTCCACCACATCCTGGCCGATGTAGGAAATCATGCCGGTTTTCAGCGCCTCGTCGAAATCGGCGAGCTTTACGTCCTCAAATTCGTTGACGGAAAGGATGTTGGCCAGCACCGCGTCGGCCGTCTCGTTGGTAATCTGGCAGCCGTCGGGGCCGTAGGCTTTATAGCCGTTGTATTTGGCGGGGTTGTGGGAAGCGGTAATCATCACGCCCATGGAGCAGTGCAGCGCCCGGACGGCGAAAGAGAGCATGGGGGTGGGCATCAGTTCCGGGTAGAGATAGGCTTTGACCCCGTTGGCGGCGCAGACGCGGGCCACCTCCCGGGCAAAAAGATCGGACTTGATGCGGCTGTCGTGGCTGATGGCCACCGAGCCGTCCCGGAAATTGGCGCGGATATAATCGGCGACGCCCTGGGTCGCCTTGCGCACGGTATAGATGTTCATGCGGTTGGTCCCGGCGCCGATGACGCCGCGCAGGCCGCCGGTGCCGAACTCCAGGTCGCGGTAAAAGCGGTCGTTGATCTCCTCATCCTGTCCTTTGACGGCCTCCAGCTCCGCAGTGAGGTCGGGATCCTCCAGCGTCCGGGAGGTCCATTCCAGATATTTCTCGTTCATGCAAAAATCCTCCATTCCGTCCTTGGCTTAATTGCTAAAATCCAAAGAGATTTATTTCCTTCTTTATCATAATATATCTAAAGTGAAAAGTCAAGATATTCGCCGGGAAAAGACAGCTTTTTTGCCGTTTTGCCAAAAAACGCCCCTGCGGACGCCGGTCCCCGCCTGCAAAAAACGAGGCCCCGGAAAACCGGGACCTCGCTGCCGCGCAATTTACGGATGGAGAACGGAAATCAGAACGCCCGCCGCAACTGCCGAACCGATAACGCCGGCCACGTTGGGGCCCATGGCATGCATCAGCAGGAAGTTGGTGGGATCGGTTTCCGCGCCGACCTTCTGGGAAACGCGGGCCGCCATGGGGACGGCGGAAACACCGGCGGAACCGATCAGGGGGTTGACCTTGCCGCCGCTGAACAGGTACATCAGCTTGCCGAACAGCACGCCGCAGGCGGTGCCCAGGCAGAAGGCGATGAGCCCCAGCACCACGATCTTAATGGTATCCCAGGTAAGGAACACGTCGTAGGTCGTCGTTGCGCCGACGGTGACGCCTAGGAAGATGGTGATGATGTTCATCAGCTCGTTGGTGGCGGTCTTGACCAGCCGCTCGCAGACGCCGGATTCCTTCAGCAGGTTGCCGAACATCAGCATGCCCACCAGGGAAGCGGCGGAGGGGACCATGAAGGACACAACCAGGGTAACGATGACGGGGAATACGATCTTTTCGGTGCGGGAAACGGGGCGGAGCTGCTCCATAACCACGGCGCGCTCCTTCTTGGTGGTCAGCGCCTTCATGATGGGCGGCTGAATCAGCGGCACCAGGGCCATGTAGGAGTAAGCCGCCACCGCGATGGAACCAATCATCGCTTCATTGCCGCCTGCCAGCAGGGTGGAGGAGGTGTAAATGGCGGTGGGGCCGTCCGCGCCGCCGATGATGGCGATGGAGCCGGCTTCCTGGGGAGTGAAGCCCAGGACAATGGCGCCGATGAAGGTGAAGAAGATACCGCCCTGGGCAGCCGCGCCCAGCAGGAAGCTCTTCGGGTTTGCAATCAGCGGGCCGAAGTCGGTCATGGCGCCGATGCCGAGGAAGATCAAAGGCGGGTAAATACCCAGGCTGACGCCCTGGTAAAGGTAGTACAGAAGCCCGCCTTCCGTGTGGGAGCCGAGGCCCGCCAGGGGCAGGTTGGCCAGCAGGATGCCGAAGGAAATCGGCAGCAGCAGCAGCGGTTCAAACTGCTTGACAATTGCAAGATACATCAGCACGCAGGAAACGAGGATCATCGCAATCTGCCGCCAGTCCGCGTTCATAAAGCCGGAAGAATTCCACAGGTCGGTGATGCTCCCGGTAAAAATATTGAGTACTTCGCTCATGTTTTCAAGTCCTTTCCATCAAACAAAAACTCCAGCCGCGCTTCAGAAAGGGCGGGTATTCTCCTCCACACCGGCCTTGCCCCAGGCGCGGCGGTTTCTGCGGACGCGCTTGATGCTCCGGACGACGTAGGACTTCCCGTCGCCCTCCTCGGCCAGGATCGCCGAAACGGCGCCCATGATGGCCGCTACAACCTCGTCGCTCAGCCCGTCGGAGACAGCCGCCGCCACGCTGGGAACAGCCGCCGCTTTCGGAGCGGGCGGCACAGAGGCTGCGGCGCTTTGCTGCTTATTTCCGGAGGAACCGTTTCTGCTGGACATAATTTTGCCGAATGCCCAGATGAGGAAAATCAGGATAATCAGCGCAATGAATACAACGACCATGCCGGTCAGCACGAGGCCGGCTGTTTCTGCCGCGCCAAAATTTTCAAAATCCATGGATTCCGATCTCCTTTGCTAGAAATTTTTATGTCAACCCCCGGGCGGGGGCGGAAAGAGGATGGTTTTCGCCTTCACAGAACTGCGTACAGGTTGGTTTCCCACGCGGGAATGTAAGGCTGATGGCGAAGGAAAAGCCGGTAATCCGGCCGAAGGCTCCGAATGAGCAGCGGCAGGCGGAAGAGGTCCCCGCTGCGGTGGTAAGCGGATACGGCGAGCTTGGGAGCCCACCGGCGAATGGTTTCCGCAGCGCCCAGAAGCGTCTGCGCTTCCGCGCCCTCCACATCCATCTTGAGGAAACTCACTCTTTCCCCGGCGCTCAGGCTGTCCACCGAACGCACCGGCACCGTCTGGCCGCCCGCGGGGCTCAGGAAGGAGCTCCGTCCCGCTTTCCCGCAGAAGGAAAGCTCCCCGTCCCGGCTCCAGGAAGCCGCCCGCACCAGCCGGATGTTTCCGGCCGGAAAGGAAGCGGCCGCCCGCTCGAGCTTCCGAAAATTCTTTTCATCCGGCTCCAGAACGGTGACGGAACGGAACGCCCCGCCCGTCTGGTCCAGAAATTCCCGCACGGTATCGCCATCGTAACCGCCCAGGTCATAGTAGTCCTCATCCCGGGAAAGCCGCAGGATGCCGCTGTAAACCTCCTCTTTGGGCGTTTCCGCCTCCCGAAGGTAACAGGGTTTCCCGCTCAGCTTGAAGTTGAGCACGCAGCGGAACACCCGCCGCGACTGCTCGTCCGCCAGCATTCCGTAAACCGCCTCCAGCTCCCCGCTGTGGGCGTCCAGATACGCCTGGTCGAACAGCTCCTCCCCAAAAACCGGGACGTCCGGGGCCAGCAGCTCGTGCCGCCTTCCGACCTCCTCCAGCTGTGCCAGCAGCTCTTCGCGGAAGGCCGCAAAGCAGAGCAGGATGATAAAATCCCCCAGCTCCGCCTCCAGTTCCGAAAGCCGTTTCACCCGGAATCCGGCAAACTCGTTGCCGCGGACATGGCCGTCGCTGGCGAAAATTCCCGCCACGCGGATTCCCTTTTTCCCGCAGGCATCAAGGACCTTCAAAGCGCCGTCTCCCATCCCGTAGAGGACGACGGGGCGGCGTTCCGCCGGAAGGCGGTCCCAAACAGATAGCTCCCGGATAAAACTGAGCAAGCAAACTCCCCCATCTTAAGGATACTCTCATTATACCGCATTTCCAAATTTTTGTCTATACCTTAACAATCATTTTTTCACAAAAAATTCACCGCCCTGCCCGGCGGCGCAGACGCCAAAAGGCCGGCGGAACCCCCTCTTCGGGAAGGTTCCGCCGGCATCCGAACGCGCGGCGCGCGGCTAATCATCGTAGGAATATTCCCCGTCATCCCCGCTGCCGTAGCCCGGTTCCAGGCTGCTGCGGTATTCCTCGGAATACTCCACATATTCCTCCAGCTCCTGGGCGGTGCTGTCCCACTGCCAGCGGTTATCCAGCCAGATGCTGAACCAGTCGTTTTTCGTGCGGATATACAGATCGTAAAAGGGGAGCTCCAGCGGCTTTATTTTTTCCAGGATTTCCTGGACCTTGGCCGCGAAATCCGAAGGGTTGTCGTAATTCACCGACAGCGTCATATTGATGCTGCCGTAGGAAATATACTCCGAAAGCTCCCGCCAGGAAGCGTTGGCGTCAACTTCAGAGCCATAAAGCAGGGGGGAATCGGACAGGTAGCACCCGGCGTAAAGGTCCGCAATCTCCTCTCCCTGGAGGGCGGTGTAGAGCTCGTCCTCGATCTCCCGCCCCAGCCGGCTTTCCGCCCGGTCCATGGCGATCATCCCCCGGACGGCGGGGACGGCGATGGAAGCGCCGGCGCTCGCGATGATGAGGATAAAGCAGACGAACATGCTCAGGAAATCGTAACGGAGCTTTTCCTCCCGGTGGACCACGGCGTTATAGAGAATTTCCGCCCCGATGAGGATGAGCACCACCGGGGAAAACCGCAGCACCATGTCCAGCGGAAAATTGGGGACAAACAGGCTGCAGATCAGGACAACCCCCACCGCCACCAGCGTCAGGCCCAGGGTGGTGGTCCCCACCCGGCGGACCTTCTGGGGCGTGGCGGGCATATGGTTCACGCTGCGGAAGTCCCGCCATTCCGAAGGCTGCGGTTCCGCGGCGGGCTGTCCCGCCTCCTGCTGTGCAGCCGCGTCCTGTTCGCCGGGAGTCTGTTCCCGGTTCTGGTTTTGTTCATAATCCATCGAAAATCCCTCCGTTATTTGTTGTGCTGGCAGTTCGGGTCGTCGCAGCAGTGGCCGTCGGAATGGGGGCGGCCCTCCCCGATATACTGGCGCAGGTCGTCCTTGACAGCCTGCTTCTTGCCGCCGCGCATAAAGCGGACGCCCAGCAGGATGACCAGCACGCCTACCACCAGCTGCGGGATACTGTAGTAGATCTGCCACAGCCAATCGACATCCAGCCCAATGCTTTCGAGGAAATTGAACAGGCTGCCGAAAATCATGCCCGACAGGGTGTTGTAGAGCAGCAGAACGCCCACGATGATGAAGCCCCAGCCCAGGGCGTTGCTTTTGGTCTTGAAAATCCTGATATTGTGGATGTTGGTCCCGTCCAGCAGCCCGAAGAGGAAGAGGTCCGGCGCGGCCGCCAGCTCCTGAGGAGAAAGGGAGGAGAGGTTCAGGTTGTCAAAAAAGGCGTAGAACCAGACAACCAGCATCCCCAGCGCCAGGACGCCCATTCCCAGGAAGCTCGCGACAAACAGATCCCCCCAGAAAAGGAGCATCAGCGTCATCCCCCGCTTCATCTTGCCCAGATACATGTGCCCTGCGCCCGGCATCAGCCCGAAAAGTATTGCAAGCGCTCTGTTCTTCATAACAATAGATCCATCCTTTCCATGGCGGTATTATTTGGAGTTGCCGGCTGATGAATGAAAGGTAAAATTCTGGGCAAACCAGCGGTTAAAGCCGTCCCCCAGGTCCTGAAGGCTGCTGCCCCACTCGTTGAGGGTTTCGGAGAGCGCGCCGGGATTCTTGGAATAATCCTGAATCCACTGGGCCGACCGCGTCAGCAGCCCTTCTCCCACAAAAGCGCCGTTCCAGATGACCAGCGTCATCACCGCCGCGACAGCCACGCGGCTGAACCGGCTGAAGAACACGCTCCGCAGCCTGGCGCGGAGCCTCCCGAAGATCGAGGGAGCGAGCCCAGCCGGCGGTTCCATCTGCACGTCGTCGGTGAGGGCCAGCGCGTAGCGTTCCACGCAGGAATCGCAGAAATCCAGATGCTCGGACGCTTCCAGCCGCTGCATTTCGTCCAGCGTCCCGTCGGTCAGCCCTTTCAGTCCTTCGGCCGTCAGGTGCCCTTCATAATCAAACAGTTTCATACAGAAATCCCCCTTTCCATCAGGATTGCCTTCAGCTTTTTCCGCGCCCGGTAAAGCTGCGTTTCGATTGTTTTGGGCGGCCGGTCCAGGATCCGCGCGATCTCGGGAAGCGGCCTTTCTTCCAGGAAGTAGAGGATGGAAACCTTTCGGTACGGCTCCTCCATTCCCCGGATGATTTCCGCGATGAGGAGGGCGGTGTCTTTGGAAACCGCCTCCTGTTCCGCCGATTTCTGGGTTTCCATGGGGAGGGCGTCCCAATCGTCGGCAGTCTCCACCTTTCGGTGATAAGCGGAGCGGAGAAAATCCTTTGCCTTGTTGGAAGCGATCCGGATAAGCCAGGGCTTGTAGCTCGCGCCCTGATAATCGTCGATGTGCTGGTAGGCGGAAAGGAAGGTGTCCTGGGTGAGGTTCTGGGCCTCCCCGTAGTCCTTGACCAGCTGGTAGCAGACGGTGAAAACGAGTTTTTCATATTGCAGGACAAATGCTTCAAAGTCTTTTTCCCTCATATTTCTCCTCACCACCGCCTTTCCGGAACCGCTTCGATAAGGAAAACGAGACAAAGAAGCGCCGCCCTTCAATTGATTCACATTTTTTTTTGCGCCGCCGGTGAAAATCTGGCGGTTTTCTCTTTATTGTAGCAAAAATCCTGCCCCGGGACAAGGGGGGCGGCGCGCGGCCCGGCAAATTTTTCCCTTTTGGCGGAAGAGATGTTGGAAAAACGGACAAACTATGATATAATGTCCTCAGAGCAAAAACGCCTTCTGCATTTTCCGCAAAGAAAGGAGTATTTCCATGCCCACCCCCTCCCTGTTTGACATTATGGGTCCCATTATGATCGGCCCGTCCAGCTCCCACACGGCCGGGGCCGCCCGCCTGGGCAAAATGGCCTACAAGCTGGCCGGCGGCGACGTCCGGCACGCAGTCATGTACCTGCACGGCTCCTTTGCCGCCACCTACCGCGGCCACGGCACCGACAAGGCGCTGCTGGCGGGGCTTCTGAACCTGAACCCCTCCGACGAGCGGCTGCGGGACTCCTTTGCCATTGCCGCCCAAAAGGGGATTTCTTATGAATTCATCCCCACCGACCTGGGGGAGGACGTCCACCCCAACACGGTGCGGTTTGTCATCACCACCGGTTCCGGCGAGACCTTTGAGATCACCGGCTCCTCCATCGGCGGGGGGCAGGTGGTGGTCAGCGAAATCGACGGCATGGAGGTCCGCTTCACCGGCGAACGCCCCATCCTCATCACCGCCCACCAGGACACCCCCGGCGTCATTTCCCACATCACCGCCCTGCTTTATGAACGGGGCATCAACATCGGCAACATGCGGGTCACCCGCAGCCGGGAGGACAAAAGCGCCCACATGTATATTGAGCTGGACAGCCTCTGCGGCCAGGAGCTGACCGCCGCCGTCCGCGCCATCCCCGGCATCATCCGGGTAAAGCTGCTGCTTCCCATCGATGAATCCGACGCCGCCCGAAAGGAGTAACCTCTATGAACGCTGTACAAATTCTTGCGCTCTGCCGCCGGGAGGGGCTGTCCCTCAGCGCCTGCGCCGTTAAGCTGGAATCGGAACAGTCCGGGGCTTCGCCGGAAAGCATCCGCGCCCGGTTTTCCCGGATGCTGGACACCATGGAAAGCGCCGCCCGGGACGCCCGGGAAGCGCCGGTGCGCTCGGTGAGCGGCCTCACCGGCGGCGATGCCTATTTATATGAAAAGTACCGCCGGGGCGGCTCCTCCCTGCTGGGGGAAACCGTCTCGCTGGCGGTGGCCTGCGCGCTGTCCTGTTCGGAGGTTAACGCCTCCATGGGGCGGATTGTAGCCTGTCCCACGGCGGGCTCCTGCGGCATTGTCCCGGCGGCGGTGATGGCGGCTGCCGCATCCCGGGGGCTTGGGCGGGAGGCCCTGGTGGACGCCCTGCTCTGCGCGGGGCTGGTGGGCCAGATCATCGGGGAGCACGCCTGCCTGGCCGGGGCCCAGGGCGGCTGCCAGGCGGAATGCGGCTCGGCCTCGGCCATGGCTGCCGCGGCGGTGGCGGAAATGCTGGGCGGCACGCCGGAGCAGAGCTTCGACGCCGCCGCCATGGCCATCAAAAACGTGCTGGGGCTGGTCTGCGACCCGGTGGGGGGGCTGGTGGAAATCCCCTGCATCAAGCGCAACGCGGGCGGGGTGGTCAACGCCCTGACGGCGGCGGACATGGCGCTGGCGGGGATCAAAAGCCACATTCCCTTCGACGACACGGTGGAGGCCCTGAACCGGGTGGGGAAACAGCTCCCCGCCTCTTTGCGGGAAACAGCGGCGGGGGGATTGGCCGTCACGCCCGCAGGGCTCCGGCTGACGGAAAAAATTAACGGGCCCGACGCCCGGCCGGAAAAGCGCAGCTGACCCCGGCCGGCAGGCGGTGTTTTCCCTGCCCGGAAACCGCTCCGGCGATAAAAAACTTGACGAATAGGGGAAAAAGGGGTACAATAGGGTATATTCTGATTTAGAGGAGGTCATACGACATGATCCGTACCGAAATTGCCGCGCTGCATCGGGATTATCCCCACCTGGCGGGGCAGACTGTCACTGTATGCGGCTGGGTCAAAACCATTCGCGATTCCAAAGCCTTGGGGTTCATCGAGCTCAATGACGGGAGCTGCTTCAAGAATTTGCAGATCGTTTTTGAGGACGCCAAGGTCGCTAATTTCAAAGAGGTGACAAAATATAACGTCGGTTCGGCTATCATCGTCACCGGCGAAGTGGTCCTCACCCCTCAGGCCAAGCAGCCCTATGAAATCCACGCTTCGGAAATCGCCCTGGAAGGCGCGTCCAGCCCGGACTACCCCCTCCAGAAAAAGCGCCACTCCCTGGAATACCTGCGCACCATCGCCCACCTGCGCCCCCGCACCAACACCTTCCAGGCGGTGTTCCGGGTCCGGTCGGTCTGCGCTTACGCCATCCACAAGTTCTTTAATGAACGGGGCTTCGCCTATGTCCACACGCCTCTCATCACCGGCTCCGACTGCGAGGGCGCCGGGGAGATGTTCCGGGTTACCACCCTGGACCCCAAAAATCCCCCGCTCACCGAGGACGGCGAAGTGGATTTCTCCCAGGATTTCTTCGGCAAGGAGACCAACCTCACCGTTTCCGGCCAGCTGGAGGCGGAGTGCATGGCCATGGCTCTGGGCAACGTTTACACCTTCGGGCCCACCTTCCGGGCGGAAAAATCCTACACCGCACGCCACGCGGCGGAATTCTGGATGGTGGAGCCAGAAATGGCTTTCGCCGATCTGAACGACGACATGCGGGTGGCGCAGGATATGGTCCAGTTCGTCATCCGGTACGTTCTGGACAACTGCCCCGATGAAATGGCCTTCTTCAACAACTTCTACGACAAGGGCCTGGTGGAGCGCCTGAACGCCCTGGCGAGCGCCGAGTTCGGCCATGTCACCTATACGGAAGCCATCAAGCTGCTGGAGCCCCACAACGACCAGTTCGACTATAAGGTGTTCTGGGGCTGCGATTTGCAGACGGAGCACGAGCGCTTCCTCACCGAGCAGATTTTCCAAAAACCGGTCTTTGTCACCGACTATCCCCGGGAAATCAAGGCGTTCTACATGCGCTTAAACGACGACGGCAAAACCGTGGCGGCCATGGATATGCTGGTTCCCGGCATCGGCGAGCTCATCGGCGGCAGCCAGCGCGAGGAACGGCTGGATGTGCTGATGCAGAGCCTGGAATACTTCAAACTGAACCCGGAGGATTACTCCTGGTACCTGGACCTGCGGCGTTACGGCGGCACCACCCACTGCGGCTTCGGCCTGGGCTTTGAGCGGCTGGTCATGTACCTCACCGGCGTCGGCAACATCCGCGATGTCCTCCCCTTCCCCCGCACCACCGGTTCCGCGGAATTCTAAGCGCCGCTGAAACCCGTCCGCGCGGCAGAAAATCATACACGGACAATCCGGACCTGAGTGAAATTCAGGTCCGGATTTTTTCTGTGCGCCGCGCAGATATTTTATCTCGAAAAAAATCGAACATTTTTTCGGAAATCCTCTTGTAATCCTTTCGGAAATGTGGTATAGTAGAAGCACAGAACATTTGTTTATATCGAAGCTGCATTCTTGAAACAGAAAAGAGGAACGGTTATGTTGGAGTGGATCATATTTTTGGCAGTATCTTTTTACGGCAGCGGCTGGGTATTTTTCCGGGCGCTGGGATACATGGAGGGGAAGCCGGTTCTCCGCAGGCAGGTCCGGCGGGTCATGGCCGTTCCGGTCAGCTGCACGGTAACTTTGCTGAACCTGGGGCTGATGCGGGGATGGATGGGATTTTCCGCGCACATTCTGGCGGAGGCGCTGGCTTCCCTGGCGCTGGCGGCGCTGTTGGCCGCGGCGGTGTCCGCCCTTCTGTGCGCCTTCCGGCAAAACAGCGTCCGGCGCAGACATCCCCGGACCGCTCCCATCCGGCGGACGGCAGCCCGCACCGTACCCGGCAAACGGTATGCCGCCTGACCGGAAGCAGCGCCCGGATTCTTTCAGACAGAGTGAAACTCCCGCCCGATGCCATCCGGGCGGGAGTTTCATTTCAGGATTTGTTCCGGCGGGAAATCCGCCAGGAGTAGGCCGTCACTGCGGCGGCCGCCAGTATAGTCACAACCAGATAGGTCCCCAGCGCCCACAATCCGGGCAGGAACAGGCAGGCGGCAAAGCTGAGGACGCCCCCTCCCACCATCACAAAGCCGCCGGTCCGGTGGGTTTGATACCAGACCTCCTCGCTCTCCAGCGTCCAGGGGGTGCGGATCCCCGCCACCGAATTGGGGCGGCATTTGGGCAGCAGATTGCCCCAAACAATGTCCATCACCGACAAAATGACCGCGACGATGCGGTAAATATCCCAGGTCATCGCGCCGGTATCCGCCCGGGCGTCCGTCCATGCGCTGGCCAGCAGAATTATATTGAGCAGATTGAACAGCGCAAGCAGCGCCAGCCGCGCCGTGCGGATGACCTTTTGGTTCCGGGATTTCTGTTCCTCCGGCGGCAGTTTTTCCGCCCCCACCGACTTCCGGGCCAGCCCCGTCAAGCCCCAGTACACCGGCGCCAGGACCAGCACCATGGCCGGCAGAATGAAAAGCTCCGCTTTGCTGCCGTACCGGTCCACCTCCCCCGCAAGGTTGTAGTGCGCGGGGATGATGTCCGGGAAAAAAGGGTAAGCCGCCGCCGTCAGGAGCAGCGGCAGCGCCGCCAGCACCCAATACCACACCGATGCCGCGGGAATCCTGCGCTTCATTCTTCTTCCTCCTTCGCAAACTGCTGAAACCACAGCAGAATTTCCTCCAAAACCGAAGTGTTCAGCTGATAGTCGATAAAATTCTTCCGGCGCGATTCGGTCACCAGGTCCGCCTTCTTGAGCTTCGCCAGGTGATAGGATGCCGCCGCCGGCGTCACCTCCAGGTGGGCCGCAATCTCCCCGGCCGTCCGGGGCTTTTCCCGCAGAAAAACGAGGATTTCCCGCCGGGCCGGGTCCGACAGCGCCTGGAAGGTTTCCGCAAAGCCCATATGCTCCTCCTTCCCAACTATTTCAACGAATCTTTAAATAGAGTATAGCACCCGCCCCGCGGAAAGTCAAGAACTATTTCAACTTATTTTGAAATAGTTTTGGAGGCAGCAAAAAACACACGACGCGGCGGATTCCGCATCGTGTGTCGCAGCAGGCAGTCTTTTCCGCTTATTCGGGCCAGGAGAAATTCAGTCCCGCGCCCTGCTCCAGCATTTCGGTCAAATGCGCGCTGATATCGTCGTAGCCGGCCAGGTAGCTGTCCTTAAAAAAGACAATCGGCACCATCTGGTCCTCCTCCGGCACCTGGTAGGCGTCAAAAAAGGCGTAAACGCGGTCGCCGTTGCGGCCCTCGCGGCTGTTGATTTCCACAAGGTCCACCGCCGTTTCCGTCCCGTCCACCTCGACGCTGTCCGGCATGGCTTCAATCACCGGCGCGGTCTCGTTGCATTCATCGCAGGTGACGCGGTAAAAATACACCACCGTCTGGTTATCCGGATTGGCCTCCCACCCGTCAAAGAGCTGGTCCTCGGTCAGGGTGTTTTCCTTCTTGATTTCGGCGTCGTCCATCTGGCCGTCCTCCCAGGCGGCAAGATACTGCTCCCGGAGGTTGGATTCGATGGCGTCCATGCCGTTGAACACCCGGCCGTTAATCAGCATGGCGGGTTCATTGATGTCGTTGGGATCCAGCCCCCAGGCTTCCGCCACCTCGGTGAGCTTATCTCGCCCGGTTGTCTGGAAAGTATTGTACATGTACAGCTGGCAGGGGTACTGATCCTGATCGATTCCCTCCAGCTGGGCGGAGTAAACCTCCACAAATTCCGCCGTACCGTTGCAGGAACCGCAGGCCGTTTCGTGGAAAAAGTACATGGTAATCGGCTCAATCTCCTCCCCCTGGGAGGATTCGCCCTCGTCCGCAGCCGCGGAGCTTTCCACTGTAGCACAACTTCCCGCCGCCGCATCATTGCCCCCGGCGGAGCTCTCTTCCGAACTGCCGTTCCCGGCGCATCCCGCCAGCAAAGCCGCCGCCAGAAGGGCTGCCATCATCCATACGCGATATTTCATGCTGCTTCTCCTCACTGTCGTTCCGATATCAACAAAAAAACCAGATTCTTCTCGAAAAATCATCCTTTTCTATATAATATACGAATTCCTTCCATCTGTCAAGGGCTCTCGGGCCGGGCGGGAAAAATTAAAAGGTTTCCGGTCATATCTCGGGAAAGACATCCCGCGAGCCGTTCTGCGTAACCTTTCAGGCGCTTTTGATTCTGCTCCTGCTGTCTTTCTTTTTAAAGTCTTTTAACACACCAGTTCCCGTATTGAAATAAAATTTTTTCTCTCCCCTCTTGACAAAGGATATCGCAGGCGTTATACTGTACATACAGTATATATACAGTATTCAACGAGGTGCCTCATGAACATTATTTTGAGCAATTCCAGCGGCAAGCCCATTTATGAGCAGATCACCGCGCAGATCAAGGCGCAGATCATGTCCGGGGAGCTTCAGGCGGGGGACGCCCTGCCCAGTATGCGGACCCTGGCCAAAGAACTGCGCATCAGCGTCATCACCACCAAACGGGCCTACGAGGATTTGGAACGGGACGGCTTTTTGGAAAACGTCCCGGGAAAAGGCTGCTTTGTTGCGGCCCAGAACACCGACATTTTGCGGGAGGAATCCCTTCGCCAGACGGAGGCGGCCCTTCAGCAGGCGGTGGA
>DVFM01000015.1 GCA_018713245.1 Candidatus Merdivicinus intestinavium | reverse complement strand
ACAGAATTTCCATGCTTCTAGTTCCTCCTGTCCCCCAGGGGGGTGATATGTTCCAAACGCCCGGTTTCCGGGTCATACCGGCAGCGGTAACCGCCGCCGTTCTTGGCCTGCCAGCTGTAAAAATCCCCGTGGGGATGGGAAAAGGCGTCCAAAATTGCCATGATGGTCCCGCCATGGCAGACAATGGTAACGAAGCTCCCGTCCGGGATCCCCTTTATGGCTTCCGCAAATGCCGCCGCGCACCGCTTCTTAAAATCCTCCGGCGATTCTCCCCCGGGAAACGGGATCGTTCCGCCGGAATCGATCCACCGCTGGTAATCGGAGTTGCCGTTTAAATCCTCGTAAGATTTCCCCTCAAATTCCCCGAAATCCGTTTCCCGGAAATCGGAAACCGTCCGAATTTCCCCGTTGGAGAACAAAAGCTCCGCCGTTTCCACGCACCGCTTCATGGGGCTTGCCAGCAGAATCCCCGGCTCGGCCGGATAAAATCCCGCCTTTTGATTTTCCAGCAGAATGGAAATCCCCTCGGGGCAGAGGGGCTCGTCGGTCCGCCCGATGTAGGCCCCCCGCAAATTCCCGGCGGTTTTGCCGTGACGGATGAAGGTCACCTGGATGCTCATGCTTTCCCCTCCGATTTGAGAATGGTGGGGATTCCGCAGTAGACCCGTTCCATTTCCTCGGCCATGGCGGCCAGCTCGCAGCAGATGCGGCCCACTGCCTCCCGGTATTCCCGGTCGCCTTTGTCAATGGGCACCACGCCGCCGCCCACCTCGTCGCAGGCGATGGTGATGGAAGGGTGCTGTTTCACCTGTTCCAAAACAAAGGCTTTGGGGTCGATGCCCGCCTCCAGAAGCCGCCGGATGAGGAAATTCAGCCGGGTGAGGGCAGGTTTTTCAAATGCCTCTTCAAAGGATACCGTTTCCCCGTTGGCAATCTCCTCCGGCTTATAGCCCAGAGCCAGCAAGCGCTCGTATTTTCCGGCAAAAATGCCGCCGGTAATCAGTTTCATGCCAGAATCCCTCCCAAAACTGCCGCCGCAAGGAACCACAGCTCCATCAGGCAGACCAGATACCCGGCCAGGTCGCCGGTAATGCCGCCGAATTCCCGGCGGGACATCCGGTAAAACCAGCCGTAAAGCAATACGCTTCCCAGCGCCGCCAGAAGGCCGGCCCAAATGTCAAGCCGCATCATGACCCCAAAGCCCAGCAGCACAAAAAGCATGCCGACAACCCGGACCGTCTTTTTCTGGGCGGCGTCGGCAAAAAGCCGGGCGAGGCCGGTGTTTTTGGCCGCCGGAAAGGTGACGATGGCAAAGGCGGAAAATCCCCGGGCAGTCATGAAGCCCGCCGCGTACAGCAATCCCATCCGCGGAGTTTCGGCCAAGGCCCCGGCCAGGGCGAACAGGGCCAGCAGGTACATCCCGCAGCGGATGACGCCGAACGCACCGATGTGCGGGTCCTTCATAATCTCCAGCTTGCGGGCCGGCTCCAGGTGGGAATGAAGGCCGTCGGAGGTGTCCACAAAGCCGTCCAGATGGATGCCCCCTGTCACCAGCAGCGGAATGAGGACCATCCCCCCCGCATACAGAAAGGCGGACAGCCCCCAAATCCCGCAGAGCCATCCCCAAAGGCCGCAGAGCGCGCCCACCGCAGCCCCGACCAGTGGGAAAAAGCAGAGCGCATATTTCATGCTGTCGGCGTTCCATTCCACCTGCGGGACCGGCAGAGCGGAATACATCGAAAAGGCGGTCAAAAGGCCGCGCCACAGTTTTTTCATTTACAAAACTCCTTTGTGGAATACGGGGCAGCCGCAGATTACCTCGGCAACCGCGTCCGCTTTTGCCGCCAGGCGGCGGTTCAGTTCCCCCAGAAATTCCATATATTGCAGGGTTTCCGGGTGGTAATTGTCCCCATCCTGGAAAACCTCGTTGGATACAATGACCAAGTTTTCCGCCGATTCCCGCAGTTTGTCAATCCCCGCCAGGATCCGGCTTACCAAATCGCCTTTTTCCCAGCCCTCCGGGCCGTACATTTCGTTGGCCAGCAGATTGGAAAGGCACTCCAACAGCACCGCGTCATACCCTTCCGGGATGGCGGCGTCCTTCATTCCCCGGTAAATTTCCCAGGTGTCGAAGCCCTTTTCCTTCCGCATTTCCCGGTGGCGGCCGATGCGGCGCAGGCACTCCTCGTCAAAGGGCTGCATGGTGGCGGCATACAGGCGTTTTTCGCCCAGCTTCACCGTCACCGACTCCGCAAAGGCGGACTTGCCGCTGGCGCTTCCGCCTAAAATCAACGCAAGCATCCCGTCCCCCCTCAATCGTCAAAATGGGTGTAGGCTTCCATCCGGTTCTGATCGAAGGTGTTCATTTCCCGGTAGACGGCAATCCCCATGTCCAGCAAAGGAAAGAGGGCCACCGCGCCGGTCCCTTCGCCCAGGCACATATCCGCCGTAATCATGGGAGAAAGCCCCAGCTCGTCCAAGAGCATCCTCCCTGCCGGTTCCGCCGACACATGGGAGGCGAGCATGGCGCATTTCGCCGCCGGGCAGAGCCGCGCCGCAATCAGAGCGGCAGCCGCGGAAATGAGCCCGTCCACCACCACGGGGACCCGATAAACGGCGCCGCCCAGGAATGCACCGGCGATTCCGGCGATGTCAAGTCCTCCTACTTTACAGAGAATATCCATCGGATCGGCGGGATCGGGCCGGTTGACTTCAATGGCTTTGCGGATCGCGCGGATTTTCCTGCCAAGGCCCGCGCTGTCCAGCCCCGCCCCGCGGCCGGTGACTTCCTCCACCGGCTTGTTCATCAAAACGGAAACCACGGCGGAGGAGGTGGTCGTGTTGCCGATGCCCATTTCGCCGGTGGCAATGATGCCGTAGCCTTCTTCCTTCAGCCGGCGCACCATTTCCATGCCGGTCAGCACCGCCTTTTCCGCTTCCTCCCGGGTCATGGCGGGGCCTTCGGTCATGTCAGCCGTGCCGAAGCGCACCTTCCGGTCGATGAGGCCGGGAACCTTCATTTCCCGGGCAATGCCGATGTCCACCGGCACCACCTCCGCCCCGGCCGCGCGGGCCATCGCGCAGACGCTGGTGTCGCCCCTGGTAAAGTTTTCAGACACCACCGCCGTAATTTCCTGGCCGGACTGGGTGACGCCCTGGGCCACCACGCCGTTGTCGGCGCAGAAAACCAGGACGCACCGCTTCGAGATGGAGACGTCGGCGCTGCCGGTCAGGCCGGCGATCTGTATCACCGCCGTTTCCAGCTTTCCAAGGCTCCCCAGAGGTTTTGCGATGGAATCCCAGCGCTTCTGGGCCAGGTCGGCGGCGTTTTGGTCAAGGGGACGGATTTCCCCCAGGTATTCAGTCAGTGTCATTTCCGGTTCTCCTTCCAGCGGATGCAGCAGTTGATAAAATTCCGGGCAAAGTCCGGGTTTCCGTAAAAGTGCAGATGCGGGTAGCCTGCATACAGGCTTGGCGTCCCGTGAGCGGCGGCGCGTTCCCGGCTGCCTTTCCGGGCGGTAAAATCCTCCCCGTCGCAGTCGGACCGGGAGTAGTGAAATTCATGGATGGGAATGGACTCCCCCGCCCTGCAGAGGAGGTTGTCCCTTTTCGCTTCCAGAAGCGCATAGCCGAAATGCTGGAGCTTCCCGGTCATCTCCGCCCGGCCGTCAAAAACGCCCGCCATGGGGTAAAAAACGCCGTCCCGGCCGGCCAGCTCCCTGAGCAGGTATAAGAACCCGCCGCACTCGGCGATGGTCGGAAGCCCTCCTTCCACCGCCGCCTTCACCGACTCCAGCATGGAGCGGTTGCGGCTCAGGGCTTCGGCGTATTCTTCCGGATAGCCGCCCCCCAGCCACAGGCCATCGGCTTCCGGCGGGATTTGTTCATCGGAAAGAGGGGAAAATTCCGCAATTTCCGCGCCCAGCTTTTGCAGCAGGCGGAGGTTTTCTTCATAATAAAAACAAAATGCCCTGTCCCGCGCCACGGCGACGACCGGCCTGACAGCGGGCTTTTCCTCCGGGAAAGGCTCCGGCCAGTCCATTTCCGGCGCGGAGGCCGCCAGTTCCAGAATCACGTTCAGGTCCAGCGTTTCCGCTGCGGTTTTGCCCAAAAGGGCGAGCTTTTCCCGCAGGCCCGTCACTTCGTCGGCGGTAATCAGCCCCAAATGGCGGCTTTCCAGCGCCGCCTCCGGCAGAATGGGGAGATATCCGCAGGGAGTGAGGCCCTCCGCTTCCGCCATTTTGCTGTAATATCCGTACATCCCCGGCGAGCAGCGGTTGAAAATCACGCCCCGGATGCGGTTTTCCCGGAAAGTGCGGAACCCGTGAAGGATGGCGGCGGCGGAAAGGCTCATCCCCTTCACATCCAGCACCAGAATGGTGGGCGCTTCCAAAACCCGGGCAAGGTGATTGGAGGAACACTGGTCGTCCAGGCCGGACCTCCCGTCATACAAGCCCATGACCCCTTCCACCACCGAAAGCTCCGCGTCCCCGCTCACCTCGGCGAACAGACGGCGGACATTCTCCCCGCCGCAGAGGAACAGGTCCAGGTTGCAGGAAGGGGTCCCCAGCGCCTTGCGGTGGAACATGGGGTCTATGTAATCCGGGCCGGTCTTAAAGGCGGCCAGCCTTACCCCTCTCGCCTGCATTGCCGCCAGCAGGGCGCAGGCCGCCGTCGTTTTGCCGCTGCCGCTGCCCGCGGCGCCGAGCAGCACCCGTGGAATCCGCCGTTTCATCGCTTCTCCTCCAAAATCCTCAGTATCTCATCCAGGGAGCCCGCTGTTTCCGTCCCCGCCGCCTCCTCCGGGCGGCCGATGACCAGGACGCGCGCCCCTTCCGCCGCCGCCGCGGCGAGCTTTTCCGCAAATCCGCCCCGCGCGCCGGAGTCCTTGGTGACCAGCACACGGATTTCCCACTGCCGGAGCAGCAGGCGGTTCCACTCCTCCGAAAACGGGCCCTGCATGGCGCAGATGTGGGAACCCGGAAGCCCCGCCTCCCGGCAGAGCCGCAGCGATTCCTCCAAAGGAAGCACCCGGGCATAAAACCGCTCCCCGAAGCCGGACACGCCGGAAAACGCGGACAGCTCCTTGCTGCCGGTGGTAAGCAGGATATTTCCCGGGACATTTTCCAAAATACGGGCGGCTTCCTCCGCGCTGCGGCAGGTCCAGCCTTCCCGGCGCGCCCCGCCCTCCCGCAGGAAGCGGATATAGCGCACGCCGCGGGCGGCGCAGGCGGCGCGGATATTCCGGCTCACCTCCACGGCGAAGGGATGGGTGGCGTCGATTACCCGGGAAATATCCTCCCGGCTAAACAGCGCTTCCATGGACGGCTCGTCCAGCCGTCCGGCCAGCACCCCGGCATCCTCCGGCGATTCCTCCGCCAGCTCCCGGCCGTACTCCGTCGCCACCGACAGCAGAACCGGCAGCCCCCGTTCCCGGCAGGCGCGGTACAGCTCCCGCCCCTCGGATGTTCCGCCAAAAATCAGGTCCATGCCCGCTCCCCCTTTCTTCTTCGGTATCCAGTATACTCAAAAATCCCCTTTTTGGCAAGGTTTCGCGGGGATTGTCCAAATATTTTGAAAAGATGGATAAAAATTTTCCGGATAAATGGAAAACCCGCCGGTATGACACCGGCGGGCACGTTCAAAAAAGCCCTTAATATTTTCCGAGCTCCAGCGCTTTTTCCAGGAAGAAGCAGTAGGTTTCGTAATCCACGGTTTTGGGAATGGAATGGTCGCTGTGCAGGACGTAGTTGTAGCCCTGCTTGACGACGGGGAGCTTGGTCTCCAGCTCTTTGGTGATAATTTCCCGGTCGTTGGTATAAAGGGTGCGGACGTCGATGCCGCCCATAAAGGCAATCTTGTCCCCATAGAGCTTATGGAGCTTCAGCAGGTCCATCCCCGCCTTGATTTCAATCACCTGGAGGCAGTCCATGCCCGCTTCAATCATGTACGGAACCAGCGGCTCCACAAAGCCGCAGGAGTGGACGATGACCGGCATCCCGTGCTCTTTGGCCCAGCCGAAGGTCTTGAAGTGGGAAGGCTGGATGATTTCCCGGTACATGGTGGGGGACATGAAGGGGCTGCCCTTGTAGCCCATGTCCTCGTAATACCAGATGCCGTCCGGGTAGCCTTCCTCCTCAAAGAGGATTTCCTGGAGCTTGATGGTCAGGTTCGCGTAGGTTTCCGCCATATCCCGCACCCAGTCGGGGTCCAGCGCCATCCCCACCAGCATGTTTTCATGGCCGCAAAGGGGGTGCATGCACTCAAAAACATTGATGCCGCTCCAGACGAAAAAGCGCCCGGCGTCGGCGGCGGCCTTTTTCGCATTGCGGTACGCCTCAAAGTTGATGCGGCGGCGGTCCGGCTCCAGCAGCATGGGCTTCACTTTTTCCCAGTCTTCCCGCTCTTTTACGGTAAAGTCCACGTGCTCCGGGGTGGTGTCGTGGAATTTGTGGCGGCGCAGAATCGCCCCGTTGCCGTCCAGGAATGTAATGGTGTCCTCCGTTTCGGCCACGACCTGCTGCTTGAAGTCCAAATCGGCCACCACGTTAAAGGCCCAGCATTCCGACATATCGTAGCCGAAATGGTCGTCGAAGGACTCGCCGTTGGGAATGTGCCCCTCCGCGCGCCAGGCGTTGTAGGTGTCCCCCCAGAAATGCTCGTAAATGCCGATGCGGTCCACCGGTTCGTGCCGGAGGATGCGCTGCATCCGCTCTTTTCCAGTCATCAAAAACCCTTCTTTCCAAAAAGAATCTGTGGCCTTAGTATAGCAGAATCTTCCGCGAAAGGTTAGCATTTTTGTGGGAATACTGGCACAAAAGTATCTTTTTTATTCTATCCTGCGGCCGCCGGCCCTGGCGCGGTAGGCGGTGGGGGTCATGCCCGTATAGCGCCGGAACATCCGGGCAAAGTAGACCGGGTCGGGGTAGCCGCACAGCGCGCCCGCTTCCCCCACCGGGATGGCGGTGAACCCCAGCAGGTCCTTGGCCTTTTCCATCCGGAGCCTTGTCAGGAACTGCCCCGGCGTCAATCCGGTTTCTTCCAGGAAGCGCCGGTGGAAAAAGGTGCGGCTCAGGCCGCTTTCCCGCGCCAGCTCCTCAATTTTCACCAGCCCCGCAAATTCTTCCCGCAGGCGGCGGACCGCCCGCCGCACCGCCGCCGTGCTGCCGGAAAGGCTCTGCTCCGCGGCGGCCTCGAAAATCTCCGAAAACAGGAAGAAAAGGCTGGATTTCAGCTGGAAAGAGGCCAGGTCCCCCGCCGCCCCCTGGTTTTCCAAAATGCTCTCAAACAGCCCGGACACCAGCTCTTGATGGGGGATTTTCAGGCAGTCGGG
>DVFM01000014.1 GCA_018713245.1 Candidatus Merdivicinus intestinavium | reverse complement strand
ACGGCCACTATGAACGGATGCCCAAGCCCAACATCGACACCGGTATGGGCTTAGAGCGTCTGGCCTGCATCATGCAGGGGGTGGACAACCTCTTTGAGGTGGACACCGTCCAGAACATCATGAAAAAGATCTCCGAGATCGCCGGCGTCACCTACCACCAGAACGACCGCACCGACGTTTCCCTGCGGGTCATCACCGACCACATCCGTTCCACCACCTTTATGATCGCCGACGGCGTTTCCCCCGCCAACTCCGGCCGGGGCTATGTCCTGCGCCGCCTGCTGCGCCGGGCCGCCCGCCACGGCCGCCTGCTGGGCATCACCGAGCCTTTCCTTTATCAGGTTGTGGACACCGTCGCCCATGAAAACTTCTCCGCTTACCCGGAACTGACCGAAAAAGCGGAATATATCAAAAAGGTGGTCAAAAACGAGGAAGAAGCCTTCCACGCCACCATCGGCAAGGGCATGGATATGCTGGCCGACCTGATCGACAAGGCTTCCACCAATGAAATCCGCTCCATTTCCGGCGAGGACGCTTTCCGCCTGTACGATACCTACGGCTTCCCCATCGACCTCACCCGGGAAATCGTGGAGGAAAAGGGCATCGAAGTGGACCTGGAAGGCTTTGAAGCCTTTATGAAGGAGCAGAAAAAGCGCGCCCGGGACAATTACCTGAGCAAGGGCGGTTCCTCCTGGGTGGAGGAAGAACTGGAGCTCCCCGACTGCAAGAGCGAATTCGTGGGCTATGAAACCATGTCCTGCGACGCCGAGGTCAAAGGACTGCTGGTAGACGGCAAGATGGTGGATACCGCTTCCGAAAACCAGGAAGTTCTGCTGGTTCTGGACAAGACCCCCTTCTACACCGAAAGCGGCGGACAGGTTTCCGATGAAGGCGTCATCACCACCCCCGGCGGCACGGTCCGTGTCACCCGGATGAAGAAAGCCCCCGGCGGCCAGATCCTCCACATCGGCTATGTGGAGGAAGGCACTATGGAAATGGGCGCGAAAGTCACCGCTTCCGTTGACGCGGAGCGCCGCAAAGCCACCATGCGCAGCCACACCGCCGCCCACCTTTTGCAGGCGGCCCTCCGGGAAGTCCTGGGCGACCATGTGCACCAGGCCGGCCAGCTGGTGGACGAGCACATGACCCGTTTTGACTTCACCCACTTTGAGGCGGTAACCCCTGCCGAACTGCACCGCATCGAAGAACTCATCAACGAAAAGATCATGGCCTGCATCCCGGTGCAGAACTATGAATGCGGCATCGAGGAAGCCCGGGCCAAGGGCGCAATGGCGCTGTTCTCCGAAAAATACGGCGACGTGGTGCGGGTCGTGGAAATCCCCGGCTTCTCCATGGAGCTGTGCGGCGGTACCCATGTGAAAAACACCGGCGAGCTGGGGCTCTTCAAGATCATTTCCGAAAGCTCTGTGGCGGCCGGCGTCCGCCGCATTGAAGCCGTCACCGGCACCGGCTTCCTGGGCATGGTAGACGGACTGCGCGCCGCCATGGCCCACGCTGCCGCGGCCCTGAAGCTCCAGGGCACCGACGACCTGGTGAAGCGCTGCGAATCCATGGTGGCGGAGCTCAAAGAAAAAGACCGCGAGATCGCCGCCCTCAACGGCAAGCTGGCGGCAAACCGCACCGGTGAGCTTTTGCAGAACGCCCAGCGGGTCAACGGCGTGGCGCTGCTGTCTGCTCTGCTCATCGGCACTACCCCGGAAATGCTCCGGACCATGGGCGACAAGCTCCGGGATAAGGAGCCTTCCGTCTGCGCCCTGCTCTGCGGCGGCACCGAGGAGAAGCAGACCTTCTACTGCGTAGCGGGCCCTGAAGCGGTGAAAGCCGGCGTCCATGCGGGCAAGATCATCAAGGAAGTCTGCGCCAAGACCGGCGGCAAGGGCGGCGGACGCCCGGATTCCGCCATGGGCGGCGTCGGCGACACCTTTAAGGTGGACGAGACCCTGGCCATGCTGGACGACCTGGTCAAAGGCATGACTGATCAATAATTTTGTTGACGCCGCGGCTGCTTAGCCACGCGCAAAATTCAGAAACATTTTGACAAGCAAAATGTTTTCGGAAGTCAGTTCCCGCGGGAAAGCCTCCAAAGGGAGCAGCTTGCTTGTAACGCGAAAGGAGGGTTGAAGAATGGATTGTTTATTCTGTCGGATCATTGCCGGGGAAATCCCCAGCAAGAAGATCTACGAGGACGAGGATGTGTACGCGTTTTACGACATTGATCCCAAAGCGCCCACGCATTTCTTGGTCATCCCCAAAAAGCACATCACCGGCCCGGACGCCATCACGGAAGAAAACTGCGCCGTTGTCGGCAAAATCTATGCGGTAATCGCCAAGCTGGCCAAAGAACTGGGTCTGGACCATGGATACCGCGTGGTGTCCAACTGCGGCGAGGACGGCGGCCAGACCGTCGGCCATCTGCACTTCCATGTGCTGGCCGGACGTCTGCTTTCCTGGCCTCCCGGCTAAGCGGCGAGGCGCCGCTGCCAATTCGACGCGGCAGACTGACCCCGCGTTGGATTTTGGCTGGCGCGCGACAGGCTGCGCGCCTCCGGCAGTGGGGTTCCCGCTTCCGCTATAAGGAGAGGGAAGCCCCGCTGCTAAGTCGCCGCGGCAGACTAACCCCGCGTTGGATTTCGGCTGGCGCGCGACAAGCTGCGCGCCTCCGGCAGCGGGTTCCCGCTTCCGTTATCCGCCGCGGCCGCACAGCCCTTTACAAACTGCCGGAACGGCAAGATGAACTTGCCGTTATGGAAAGGTTTACTCCTGCCCGGTTTGGGACCTGGCAATTTGTAGGGGCGCGCATTGCGCGCCCGCCATTCCTCGCGTATTTTCGTTGGGAATGCAAAGGCCAATGAATGCTGTCGTGTCCCAACTGCGTGAAAACGAGTTCGGAAACGCTGCGCCTGCCGCAGCGTTTCCGGATTGATCCTGCGGGATTGAAACGCCGCGGCGGATGATCGCCGGCGTTTTCTTCTGTTTTTTGAAATTCCGATATGTTCAGACCGAGGAGGTATCTGCATGCAATACTACACATTAAAGGTCGCCGGGCTGACCCGCCAGCTTCCCCTCTGCGCGGTCAACGACAAGCTGGACATTGCGGCTTTTGTCATGTTTTCCGATGTGGAAATGACCATTGCCTGCGCCAGGGAGCTGGCAAAAAAAATTCCGCCCTGCGATGTGCTCATCACAGCGGAATCCAAGGGCATCCCCCTGGCCTATGAAATGTCCCGCCAGATGGGAATTCCCTATATCGTGGCCCGGAAAAGCGTCAAGGTTTACACCCGCAATCCCATCGAAGTCACCGTTCACTCCATCACCACCCAGCACGAGCAGAAGCTCTATCTGGGCCAGGATGAGGTGGACATGATGCGCGGCAGGCGCATTGTGGTGGTGGACGACGTCATCAGCACCGGCGAATCCCTCACCGCTCTGGACGAGCTGGTGAAAAAAGCCGGCGGGACCATCGTGGGGCAGTCCGCCGTTCTGGCGGAGGGCGACGCGGCCGACCGGAAAGACATCATCTTTCTGGAAAAGCTGCCCACATTCCCCCACGACTGACATTTTTTCATTTCTGTACAGAAAAAACGGCGCGCTCCGGATGGTTTCCGGGGCGGGCCGTTCTTTTTTTGAGGAATTTTTTAAGAATTTAAGGAATATTTAACCTGCCGCATGGTGAATTTTGGGCCATTCTGTGCTATAATAACCTCAAGCATCCCTGAAAATTCTCCGCTTAGGCGGTTTGCGATAGATGACAGACAGAAAGGAACGAAATCCGATATGAAAGAATGCCCCGAAATCAAAGCCGCCCTGCTGGGCTTCGGCACAGTGGGCGGCGGCGTTTATAAACTGTTCCAGCGGCAGAAGGACGAATTCCCCCGCAAGCTGGGGGCCTGCCCGGTTATTTCCCGGATTCTGGTGCGGGACCTTTCCCGCCCGCGCCGGGGCGCGGACCCGTCGCTGTTCACCGACCGGTGGGAGGAAATCCGCGACGACCCGGAAATCCGCATTGTAATCGAAGTGACCGGCGGCATTGAGCCCGCCCGCACCCGGATTCTGGAGGCCCTCCGCGCCGGGAAAAACGTGGTCACCGCCAACAAGGACCTGATGGCCGAGCACGGCGCGGAGCTGCTGGCGGCTGCGGAGGAAAACGGCTGCGACCTGCTGTTTGAAGCGGCGGTAGCCGGCGGCATCCCCATCATCCGCCCGCTGAAGCAGTGCCTGGCCGGCAATTACATCACCGAGATTATGGGCATCGTCAACGGCACGACAAACTATGTCCTCACCCGCATGAGCCGGGACGGCATGGATTTTGCCGATGCCCTCAAAAAGGCGCAGGAGCTGGGCTACGCCGAGTCGGACCCCACTTCCGACGTGGAGGGCCTGGACGCCGCCCGGAAAATCGCCATCATGGCCTCCATCGGCTTCAACTCGAGGGTTGTGTTTTCCGACGTTTATACCGAGGGGATTTCCGGCGTTTCCGCCAAGGACATTTCCTACGCGGCGGAGATGGGCTGCTGCGTCAAGCTGCTGGCGCTGGCCCGCTGCACGCCCGGCGGCATCGAGGTGCGGGTCCATCCCATGCTTCTCCCGCTGGACCACCCCCTCGCCACAGTGAACGATTCCTTCAACGCGGTTTTTGTCCACGGCGATGCGGCGGACGATGTGATGTTCCGCGGCCGGGGGGCCGGGGAGCTGCCCACCGCCAGCGCCGTGCTGGGGGATGTGGCGGAAATTTCCCGCAACATCCGCTGCGGCTGCACCGGAAGGCTGGGCTGCACCTGCTATAAACAGATTCCCATCAAGCCCATGGCGGACACGGAAAACCGCTTCTACCTGCGGATGCAGGTGGAGGACCGCCCCGGCGTGCTGGCAAACGTGGCCTCCGTATTGGGGAACAACCGGGTCAGCATCGCCCGGGTCATCCAGCGGGCCCGCACCCTGGACAGCGCGGAGATTGTGGTGGTGACCGACCTGGTCCGGGAGCGGAATCTCCGGGATTCCCTGGCTGTATTCGGCGGAATGTCGGTCATCCGGGAAATTTCCTCGGTCATCCGGGTGTATCAGGGCTAGGAGGTGTAATCCTCCAGAAGCCGGGCCAGCTCCTTTTCGTCGGCGGCGCCGATGCCGGCCTGGAGCAGCCCCTGGTCGTAGGGGGGAAGCAGCCGGATATCCAGGTCGAACACCTGGCTGGGCGCCTCCTCCCCCCGTTCAAAAACCGCCAGTTTCCCTTCGTATTCCCGCAGGAGGTAGGCGTCCGCCGGTTCCCCGGCGGCGTCCGCGCGGGAATACGCGGCCCCCCTGGCGCGGGTTTCCCGCTGCTCCTGGAGAGAGGAGAAGGCCGCCGCCGTCCCGGCGGACAGGATACAGGCAGCCCCGATGGACAGGATGGAGATCGTTTTTCGGTTCATAACGCATCCTCCTTTCGCCCTTATTGTGCGCATCGCGGCGGGAAATATGCGGGGAAACGGGCCGGGGCTTAACAAAATGCAAAAAATGTGGTATAATAAAACGATGCGGTAACCGCAAAGGACCGAATGTAAGGAGGCGGAGCTTTTGCCTGCGAAAAATACGACACGAAAACGGAGAAAAGGCGCGCCCTTCTGGACCGCAGTCCAGAATGTGATGGGTCATGTCGCGCGGCTTTTTGTCACGCTGTTTCTCATCGGCGTCATCACCGGATGCGTGGTGGTGACCGCTGTGACCATTTATGTCATGAATTTTATGGAGACCGACGCCGGCATCGACCTGGACAATGTCTCCATGGCCCAGACCACCATTTTCTACGCGGCCAACACCAGCGGCGAGATGGAAGAGGTCTACCGCATGAGCGCCGACGAAAACCATATCGAAGTGACGCTGGACCAGATTCCCCAGTATGTGCAGGACGCCTTTATCTGCACCGAGGACAAGCGCTTTTATGAGCATGACGGCGTCGACTGGTTCCGCACCATCTCGGTGACGGCCCAGTATCTTCTGAAAATGGGGGACCAGGGCGGTTCCACCATCACCCAGCAGGTGGTGAAAAACCTGACGCTGGACGACGAAGTGACCCCTGTCCGGAAAATCCGGGAGATTTTCCGCGCAATCCAGCTGGAAAAAGAGTACACCAAGGACGAGATCCTGGAAACCTACCTGAACATTATTTTTATGGGCGGCAACAACCGCGGCGTGGAAGCGGCGGCCCAGGCGTATTTCGGCTGCCATGTGTGGGAACTGACCGTTCCGGAGGCGGCCTCCCTGGCGGCCATGACCCGGGCGCCCAACAACTACCGTCCGGACCTGTACCCGGAAAAGAACAAGGCGCGGCGGGACGAGTACACCCTGGCGGTGATGCTGGAGGAAGGAAAGATCACCCAGGCGGAATATGAGGAATATGTCGCCACTCCCGTCGTCACCTCCGACGCTTCGGAGGTGGAGCCGGAGGAAGACACCCAAACCGGCCAGACCGCCCAGGGCGTCACCTCCTACTACACCGACGCGGTCATTGAAGAAGTGATCGCCGACCTGATGGAGGAAAACGACTGGACCCGGGAGCACGCCACCGACATGCTCAGACGGGGCGGATACCGCATCTATATGAACGTTGACGCAAACTACCAGCGGATTCTGGAACAGCATTTCCTCAACTGGCAGACCTTCTCCCCCAACCAGCTTTCGGAAAACAGCAACGGGGAGATTCCCGAGGCGGCCTTTGTGCTGATGGACTACGAAGGCCGGGTTCTGGCCCTGGTGGGCGGCAAGGGCGAAAAGACCCAGAGCCGTTCCTTCAACCGGGCGACCCAGGCCGGACGGTCGCCGGGTTCCGCCATCAAGCCCATTGCGGTATATGCGCCGGCGCTGGAGTACGACCTGATTAACTGGTCCACGGTTCTGGTGGACGGGCCGGTGATGGAGCTCAACGGCCGGGATTACCCCTCCAACTTCAGCGGCCGCTATGAGGGCGAAGTGACGGTGGTCTACGCCCTGCGGAAATCCTTGAACACTATCCCCATGAAGATTATCCAGACCCTGACGACCCAGCGGTCGGTGGACTTTATGGAGAGCAAGTTCGGCATTACCACCCTTTTGAAGGACGGAAGCGACTACGGCCCCTCCCTGTCCCTGGGTTCGGTAACCAACGGCATCTATCTGGATGAGCTGACCGCGGCCTACGCGCCCTTCGGCAACGGCGGCTACTACTACGAGCCCGCCACCTACTCCCGCATTGAGGACGCCAACGGCAACCTGGTTTACGACAACACCTCCGCCCAGAACCGCGCCCTCTCCGAGGACACCGCGTCGGTGATGAACCGCCTGCTCCGCCAGGTGGTCATCGGCGAGCAGGGCACCGGACACAGCGCCGCCATGGGCAACATGGAGGTTGTGGGCAAGACCGGTACCTCCCAGGATTACCACGACCGGCTTTTCGTCGGCCTCACCCCCTATTATATCGGCGGATTCTGGACCGGCTACGATACGCCCGCCGAGCTGCCCGAAAGCCAGCTCTACGCGCCGGACCGGGTGTGGAACAATATCATGACCGATATCCATCAGGGTCTGGAGCCCGCCAGCTTCTCCTTAAGCGACAATGTGGTGGCCATCGAATTCTGCACCGAATCCGGCATGGCGGTCGGACCCAACTGCACGGACACCGAAACCGGCTATTACAAGACCAACGCCAAGCCTGAAATCTGCGATTACCCCCACGGGGGCAGCACGGAGGAGGAAGAACCGGCGTCCTCCGGCTCGACGGATTCCGGCTCAGGCGCAGCCGGCGGAGATACCGGCGGCGGCAACGCGCCCACCGACGCGCCGGTGATCGAATAAACGCAATACAATGAAAAAAGCAAGCAGCCCTGCCGGAATTTCCGGGGGGCGCTTGCTTTGAAGGGGGATTTATGGTTTCAAAGAATCAGTATCTGGAGGCAAAGGTGGAGGGGATCACCCTGGAAGGGAGCGGGGTTGCCCGGGCGGACGGCTTCACGCTGTTTGTGCCGCTCACAGCGCCCGGCGATTATGCGCGGATCAAGGTGGTCAAGGTCCTCAAGCGGTACGGCTTCGGCATTGTGGATCAAATTTTGGCGCCCTCCCCCGACCGCCTGCCGGAGGAGGAGCAGGGCTGCGGCTGCTTCCGCCAGTGCGGCGGCTGCGCCTTCCGGCATATTGCCTATGGCGCGGAACTGAAAATCAAGGAAAACGCCGTCCGGGATGCCTTCCGGAGGCTGGGCGGCTTTGGGCTGGAGCCGCTTCCCATTCTGGGCGCGCCTTCGGCGGACCGCTACCGCAACAAAGCCCAGTACCCCCTGGGGAGGGACCGGGACGGCCGGATTGTCGCGGGATTTTACGCCCGGAACAGCCACCGCATCGTCCCGGCGGAGGACTGCCCTTTGCAGCCGGTAATATTTTCTGAAATTTTACGGCTTGTACTGGATTTTCTCAATGCAAACCGGCTGTCCGTCTACGATGAGGGGACCGGGAAGGGGGATTACCGTCATGTATACCTGCGGGAAGCGCCGTCCACGGGGGAAGTGATGCTGTGCATGGTGGCCTCCCGGGAAAACCCGCCCGGGATGCGGGAGCTGGCGGAAAAGGTACAGGCGGCGTTTTCGGAGGTCGTCAGCGTTTACCTGAACATAAACCCCGAGAAAACCAACGTGATTCTGGGCAGGGAATACCGCCTGCTGGCGGGAAAGGCCCAGATTACGGATGAATTTCTGGGGAAGAAGCTGGCTGTCTCCCCCGCCTCCTTTTACCAGGTGAACCAGGCCCAGGCCCAGCGGCTCTATGAGCTGGCCTTTGATTTCGCGGAATTTACCGGGACGGAGCACCTTCTGGATTTGTACTGCGGCATCGGCTCCATCGGGCTTTCGGCGGCGGACCGGATCGGGAAGCTGACCGGGGTGGAGATTGTTCCCCAGGCGGTGGAAAACGCCCGGCTGAACGCCAAATTAAATGGCGTGAAGGCGGAATTCTTCTGCGCGGACGCCTCCGGGGCCGCCCGGAAGCTGGCGGAGGAGGGGGCGAAGCCCGACGTAATTTTGGTGGACCCGCCCCGGAAGGGCTGCGGCGCGGAAGTGCTGGAGGCCATTTTCCGGATGGCCCCCCGGAAAGTGGTGATGATTTCCTGCAATCCGGCAACGGCGGCCCGGGACTGCAAAATCCTCTGCGAGGGAGGATACCGCCTGCGGAAATACCAGGCGGCGGACATGTTCCCGCGGACGGGCCACGTGGAGTGCGTCGCCCTCCTTACAGCGCCGGACGCGGCGCGGGAGTAAGGACAATGTGCGGAAAAAGGAGGCAAAGTCTGCCTGTGATGGAGAAAATAACGGCGGTCTGCCGCCTGCCGGAGAACATCCGGGAGGACTATCTGGACTATGCCGTGCGGAAAAACCGGGCGGTGATGTCGGTGCTGGGCGTCCTGATTCTGGGGATGCAGCTGTTCAACATCTGCCGTGTGCTGTGGTTTTCGCCGTCCGGCCTGGACACCCGGAACAACCGGCTGTATTTTGGGATGTACTGCCTGCTTTTCTTCGGGAGCGCGCTGTTTTTCATCCTCCAGTCCCTGCTCCGCGGGCGCCCCGCGGCGGGGCAGCAGCTGTATGTCTGGACGGCGGCCTTCTGGCTGCTGTGGCAGCTCCTGCTCAACGTTTACGACTTATATCAGGACCCGTCCAACGGGACCGCCCTCTTTACGACGGCGGTGCTGGGGCTTTCGGTGCTGGTGCAGATGAAGCCGGTTTACTCCGTGCCGTTTTTCCTGGGCGGATACCTGCTCTTCTGCCTGCTGGCCGGGAAACAGATGGACGCCGGGGCGGAAATCAACGCCGGGGTGGCGGCGGCCGTGGGGACGGTGAGCGCCGTGGCCCGGTTCAGCCACGCAGCCACCGAGCTGGCGCAGCAGAAGCAGATTACCGGCATGAACCGCCAGCTCCTGGGGGAGCGGGAAAAGCTGCGGATGAGCCTGGAAAAGCACCGCATCATCATGAACCAGACCAACGACATCATGTTCGAGTGGGACATCCCGGAGGATACCGTGGAATTTTCCGCCAACTGGGGGGAGGTTTTCGGCTCCCCGCTGGTGATCCCCCATTTCCGGAACTGGCTGGAGAGGGAAGCGCGGCTGAGCCGGGAGGACCGGGAAAAGCTGCTGCGGAAGATGGACAGCTGCGGGAGCGGCGGCCCGTACATCGAAACGGAATGCGTGTTTACCAATGCCGGCGGCGCGCCCCGGTGGTATCTGGTGCGGGTGTCGCTGCAATACGGCGCAGACGGCGTCCCGGTCAAGGGAATCGGCATTTTGGAGGACATCGACCGGCAGAAGCTGGAGATTCTCCATCTGAAAACCATCGTCCAGACCGACGCCCTGACCGGCCTCCTCAACAAAACGGCCCTGCAGCAGTACGCCCAGCACTGCCTGGCCGGCCAGCGGGCCGGCGAAATCGCGGCTATGTTCATCATCGATTTGGACGACTTTAAAGCCATTAACGACACCTACGGCCACCCCTGCGGGGATTATGTCCTGACCCAGGCGGCCGGGCTTCTGCGCGGCGTTTTCCGGGAGGGGGACGGCATCGGGCGCATCGGCGGCGATGAGTTCGCCGTGGTCATTTCGGGCGTCCCGGACGCGGAGGTCGTCCGGCGGAAAGCGCGCCAGGCAGTGGAGAGCTTTTCCGGCGTTTCCTGGGCGGGGCGGGAGGTGGCCATACACTGCAGCGTGGGGGTTTCCATTTCCGACAGCCCGGGGACGGCTTACGAGGAGCTTTACCGCAGCGCCGACGCCGCCCTCTACCACGCCAAGGAAAAAGGGAAGCGCCAGAGCTGCCTGTATCAGGACGGCGGCTTTTTCCTGCTGTAGCGCCTGTCGAAATTCCCAGAAATTCCGGCGGCTTTCCCGCGGTATTTTCTGCGCGGACCCATTGACTTTTCCCGGTTTTCCCGGTATCATAAAACTGTTTTGATTACGGAAAGCAGGTGTTTTTGTGGTAAAGGATTTGACCAGCGGGAAACCGCTCAAGCTGATTTTGATGTTTTCCCTTCCCCTGGTGCTGGGAAACCTGTTCCAGCAGTTTTACAACATGGCGGATACGATTATCGTCGGGAAGTGCCTGGGCGTCAACGCTTTGGCGGCGGTGGGGTCCACGGGCTCCCTCAACTTCCTGGTGATGGGCTTTGCCACCGGCATCTGCAGCGGCCTGACCATCCCGGTGGCCCAGTATTTCGGCGCGAAGGACGAGCACAACGTCCGGCGCTGTGTGGCAAACTCCCTCTATGTGGTGCTGGCCATCACGGCGGTGCTGACGGCGGCCACCATGCTCTTTACCCGCCAGATTCTTGCCCTGATGCAGACGCCTGCCGACATTTTTGAGGACGCCTACGCCTACATCATCGTAATTTTCGGGGGGATGGGGGTCACGCTGCTCTACAACCTGCTGTCCGGCATCCTGCGCGCGCTGGGCGACAGCCGGACGCCGCTGTATTTCCTGGTGGTGGCGTCGCTTCTGAACGTGGTGCTGGACCTGGTGTTTATCCAGCTGTTCCATACGGGCGTTGCGGGGGCGGCCTACGCGACGGTAATTTCCCAGGGAGTTTCGGCCCTGCTCTGCCTGGTTTATATGGTGCGGAAATTCCCGCTGCTGCGCATCCGGGGGGAGGACTGGTCTTTGAGCGGCAGCCACGTGCGCCGGATGCTGGGCATCGGCGTTCCCATGGGGCTTCAGTTCTCCATTACGGCGGTGGGCAGCATCATCCTTCAAAGCGCCGTCAACAGCCTGGGTTCCTCCGCTGTGGCGGCCATTGCGGCGGGCAGCAAGGTGCAGATGCTTTTGACCCAGCCGCTGGAAACCATGGGGATTACCATGGCCACCTACTGCGGGCAGAATATGGGGGCCATGCGGGTGGACCGCATCCGCCAGGGAATCCGGCAGGCCACCTGGGTGTCCCTCGCCTATTCGGTGCTGGCTTTCGGCATCAGCTTCGTCGCCGGAAAGCAGATTGCGCTGCTGTTCCTGGATGCGGGGGAAGTTCAGATTCTGAACGACGTGTTCCGCTTCCTGATGGTCAACGGGTGCTTCTACCCCTTCCTCGCCCTGATTTACCTTTACCGCAACTCCCTCCAGGGGCTCGGCTACGCGGTGCCCGCCATGGCCGCCGGCATTTTCGAGCTGGTGGGACGGGCTGCGGTGGCCTTCTGCCTGGTGGGAATATGGGGCTATTCGGCGGTCTGCTTCGCCAACCCGGCCGCGTGGATTGCGGCGGATATTCTGCTGCTGCCGGTGTATTTCGCCGTGTCCAGGCGCCTGCGGGCGGCCTATCCGGCGCAGGCCTGACAAAAAGAAAGAGCCGTCCCCGATTGGGGACGGCTTTCTCTTTCCGTATCAGTCCAGATGCTCAAAGAGGGTTTTTACAATGTTGGTGGAGAAGTCGTTGGCTTTCTTGATATTTTCATCGGTGAGCTTGCCATAACCGAACAGGCCTTTATGTACCTGCAGCTCCAGCTTGCCGGAGAGCTCCACTTTGTTGGCTTTGAAGATTTCTTCCAGCTCCGGAATGCCTTTGTCTCCGGTGGCGGACAGGGTGATAGCGGCGACGTTGGAGGTGCGCTCGGGGTTCAGGTCCTTGCAGAAATCAATGAGCTGCTTCGCGGGCTTGGAGTAGTTGTCATACACAATGATCACCAGTTTCTGGCCCTCGCAGGGATACGCGGGGGGGATCTGGTCGCATTTGCACTTGAAGGTTCTGCCTACCGCCGTCGCCAGCGTTTCCGCATTGCCCTTGCCGTCTTTGGAAAAGTACAGTACCTGCATTTTCATAGTAAACTCGATCCTTTCAATCCAATATTCTGCGCTGTTTTTCTGTCTGTAAAAAAGGTGTCTTACAGAATTTCATTCAACATTCTATATTGTAGCATATAAATTGCCGATTGTCCAAAACATTTCGTAAACTTTTGGTGAATGTATGCTGTTTTGCATAATTTCTGTTTTTGATTATTGTGCAGCTTGTTTATTGCGAATTATCCAAACTTTTCCCCGCTTTTTTATCTGTCTTTTCACAAAAAAATATTCTCCGGGAATTGCTCCTCTCCAGCTTGTTTTACGGGCGAAAATATGATATAATACATAAAAAATACAGGCTTGATAAAAATAATATGGCAAAATCAAAAAAGAACAGCAGGACACCGGAACGGGCACGAAACGCCGGGGCGGGCGGGACGCTTTCCGTTCCCGATTACGCAAAGGAGTGAGCGATTGATATGTTTGAAAAACTGACCCCCCTGGCAGAAAGCGAAAAATCCGTGGTGAAGGCGGAAATTTCCGCCCTCAAATCCCGGCTGACCGTCCAGCAGCAGCAGATCAAACAGGCGAAGCTGCCGGTGGTGGTCCTCATTGAGGGCTGGGGCGCCGCGGGAAAAGGGAGCCTCATCAGCGATATCATCCTGAACATCGACCCCCGGTCCTTTACCGTCTTTTCCATCAATCCCCCCACCGATGAAGAAGCGCGCCGCCCCTTCCTGTGGCGGTATTTTCAGAAAATTCCGGAGGCGGGGCAGTTTGTCTTTTTCGACTCCGGCTGGTACGGGGAGACAATCCAGGACATGATGAACGACGGACTGGACGGCAAGGAATACCGGCGCAGGCTCCGCAGCATCAACAACTTTGAGCGCCAGCTTTCGGACAACGGCTACCTGGTGGTCAAATTTTTCCTCCATATTCCCAAGAAAATTCAGGATGAGCGGTTTGAAAAGCTCCTCTCCTCCAAAAACACCGAGTGGCGCATTTCCAAGGCCGACAAGCGGGAAAACAAGCATTACCGGGAGTACGCCGCCGCCTGGGACGAGCTGCTGGACAAGACCGACACCCCCGCCGCCCCCTGGCACATCATTGACGGCAGCGAGCGGTCCAAACGCCTCCAGGTCTACCGCGTGCTGACCGACGCCATCGAGGCGGCGCTGGAAGGGAAGCGCCCCGGCCGCGAAGCGCCGGAGGAGGAATTCCCGCTGCTTCCCATGCCGCCGCTGGCCGGCGTCCCGCTGGGGCAGTCGGTGGGGGAAACCGAATACCGCATCCGGCTTAAGGAGGCCCAAAACCGTCTGGGCGACCTCCACAACCGCATCTACCGCCAGAAAATCCCGGTGATTCTGGTCTATGAGGGCTGGGACGCCGCCGGGAAGGGCGGCAACATCAAGCGGGTGGCCGCCGCCCTGGACCCCCGCGGCTACGAGGTGGTGCCCATCGCCGCGCCGGATAAGCACGAGCTTTCCCGCCACTATCTCTGGCGGTTCTGGAACCACATCCCCAAAACCGGCCACATCGCCATTTTTGACCGGAGCTGGTACGGCCGGGTGATGGTGGAGCGCATCGAGGGGCTGTGCGGCGACGCCTGGAAGCGGGCTTATCGGGAGATGAACGAGTTTGAGAAGGAGCTGAGCGACTGGGGCGCGGTGATCCTCAAATTCTGGATTCACATCGACAAGGACACCCAGCTCGCGCGGTTCAACGACCGGCAGAACACCCCCGAAAAGCGCTGGAAAATCACCGACGAGGACTGGCGCAACCGGGAAAAATGGGACCAGTATGAGGTGGCTGTAGATGAAATGCTGCAAAAAACCTCAACGGAATATGCGCCGTGGCACATCATCGAATCCACCGACAAAAAATATGCCCGGCTGAAGGTGCTGGGAATTATCATCGACGCGCTGGAGGAAGCGCTGAAAGAGAAGGAATAACGGAATATGAAAAAGGGGTGAACGCTGTTCACCCCTTCTGCTTTTGATCAGTCTGCGGCTGTGAGTTCGGCAATCATTTTCTGCGCTTCGCCGACGGTCACGGTTCGCTGCGGCCGGATGGAATCGCCGGAAATCAGCCCCTCCCGGCAGGCCCAGGACACCGCGCTGCGGGCAAAGGCGGAGACGTCCTCCTCGCCGCTGTACGCCCCTGCGCCGCGGGGGCTGCCCTGCCAGCGCCAGAGGATCGTCACCAGCTCTTCCAGCGTGACCGTTTCCCCCGTTCCAAAGGTTTCGCCGTCCGCCCAGGGAAGGAGATTCTTCCTGCGGGCCCAGCTGACCGCGCCGGCACAGGACGAGTCCTCTGCAACGTCCTCATACCGGAGGCGGGAAGCGGAAACGCGGGGGCTGCCTGCCGCCTGGTAAACCAGCTCTGCCGCCGCGGTGCGGGTCAGCGTCTCCCAGGACGCTGCGGGCAGCAGCATAATGTGCAGGGCGTTGGTCTGCGCGGGGAAGGAAGCGGCGTTCACGCCGTTCCAGGCGATGATATGGCTGCCGGGCAGGAGGTCGGCGGCCGAAACTTCCTCGTCGGATCCGTAGAGGGAGAATTCCGTATTTTCGTTTGCTGTGATAAACAGGCTGCCGTTATTGGTCTGGATGCGGGTCCGCCCGTTTTCCTCCGAAACGGCTTCCACCTCGTAATACATGGCGCAGCCGACGTCCATCGGGGTGTTGCGCACAATGGCAAAGGCCGCCGACTGGGGCGGCAGGGACCGGGTTTCCGCAAGGCTGTGGAAAATATAGAGGCCCTCGCCCACTTCCAGATCGCCGCTGTCATCGGCGGAGCGGCCGCCGTCGTCCACCCAGACCGTATCGGCCGAAACGGAAAAGACATACTCGCCGTACCGGTCGGATTCCATCAGGAGGCGGGTGACTGTCCCATCCTCGCTGCGGTCGATGGCTTTTACCCGGCCGTAGTAAAGGGCGCTGTCCGGAATCGCTTCCTCTTTTGCCACAGCCGTGCGGCAGGTGACGCTTTCCGCCGCAAATACAGGGGCGGCCGCCGATGCCGCCAGCGCTCCGCACAGGAGCAGAGCCAGTAATTTCTTCATCAAAATCACATCCTTTTGCATGGTTTTCCCTTTTGGGGGCCTCACTTTTACCGTACCCAATTCGGGGGCAGATGTTGCTGCCCTGCGCAAAAAAATCCGGCGCCCGGAATATTCTGGGGGCGCCGGTGCGGGCTGTTACGCATTTTCGCCGGACGTTTCCTCCGGCGCTTTGCCGAATTCATAGTCGTTGCCGGGCAGGACCGCGTTGAGCACGACCCCCAGAATGGCCGCCACCGCCAGGCCGGAGAGGGTGATGGTGTAATCCCCCGCCTGGAAAGTCAGGCCGTTGGTTTCAAAGGCAAAATTGATGCCCAGGGCGCTGACCAGGATGACCGCCGCAATGATGAGGTTGCGGGGCTTGGTGAAGTCCACCCGGTTCTCCACCACGTTGCGCACTCCGACGGCCGAAATCATGCCGTAGAGGATAATGGACACGCCGCCGATAATTGCCGTGGGGATGGTGTTGATGACCGCGTCAATTTTGGGGCTGAAGCTCATCAGGATGGCGAAGCAGGCGGCAATCCGCATCACCCGGGGGTCATAAATGCGGGTCATGGCCAGCACGCCGGTGTTTTCGCCGTAGGTTGTGTTGGCGGGGCCGCCGAGAAAGCCCGCCATGGAGGTGGCCAGGCCGTCCCCCAGCAGGGTGCGGGCCAGGCCGGGGTCGGCGATGTAGTTCTTTCCGGTGGTGGCGCTGATGGCCGCCATGTCCCCGATGTGCTCCATGATGGTGGCCAGGGCGATGGGCATAATCATCAGGATGGCGTTCAGGTCAAACTTGGCCATGGCCGAGCGGCGGATGGGGAAGCCCAGCCAGTCCGCTTCCAGAATCGGCGCGAAGTCCACCTGCCTCATGAACAGCGCCGCGATGTAGGCCGCCGCGATTCCCAGGATAATGGGGATGATCCGCACCATCCCCTTGCCCCAGATGTTGCACGCGACAATCGCCGCCAGGGCAATCAGCGCCAGAACCCAGTTGGTTGAGGCGTTCTGGACCGCTGTGGGGGACAGGATGAGGCCGATGGAGATAATGATGGGGCCGGTGACAATGGGCGGGAAGAACCGCATCACCCGCCGGATGCCGAAGGCCGCAATCAGCGCCGCCAGCACCACATACACAAGGCCCGCCGCCACGACGCCGCCGCAGGCGTAGGGCAGCATCTCCAGGTTGGAGCTCCCGTCCGCCAGCCGGGGGGCCACCGCGGCGAATCCTCCCAGAAAGGCAAAGGAGGACCCCAGGAAAGCCGGGACCTTCCCGCCGGTGAGCAGGTGGAACAGCAGGGTTCCCAGCCCCGCTACCAGCAGCGTGGTGGATACATCCAGCCCCGTGATAATGGGCACCAGGACGGTGGCGCCGAACATGGCGAAGGTGTGCTGCAATCCCAGCAGCAGCATCCGGGGAATCCCCAGCTGGCGGGCGTCAAAGAGTCCGCCCTCCCCGATCTCAGCCTTTGTTTTTTTCATAGCTCCTCCTTCTTCGGGCGGTTGCGGCCCGATCTGCTTACAAAATCTGCGCAATTGCATATATTATAACAAGTTCTTCACAGTTTTTCAACAGATTTTTCTCAAATCCTCTCTTTTCGCTCTTTTCATGCAAAGGGAGGTGTCTTTTTTGTGCGGATTATGACAGGACGGCTTTCTCCTAAAAAACCGCTTGACATTCTCCGAAGAAAGTGATATATTTGTCCTGTAAAGAGATAAATATATCACTTTCGGAGGGGATTGCTATGATTGGCAAAAAAGCAAAACGAATGATTGTCCTGTGGGTTTGCTGCGCGGCGCTGCTGGCGGCTGCCATTGTGTATTCGCTGCTTTATAACGGCGGGCGGTGGGTGGCGCCCATGGACCTGTCCCGGTATGTCTTTTCGGTGAAGGACCTTCCCATGCTGGCGGCGGGAGGCTGCGTGGCCCTCTGCGCGGTTTACACCGTCGTGACGGCCGTCCGGGCGGCCTTTGCGGCGAAACGGCGCGCAGATCCCCGCTATACCCGGACCGTTTCCCCGCTGCTTGGATGGTGCGGGCTGCTCGGGTTCCTGGGATTCGGCGGCTTCTGGACTTATCAGGCGCAGGGCGTTATTTTCCCCTTCATCTTCTTTGTCTTTTTCGGGTTCTTCGGGCTGTTTTTTGAGGGAAAGCTCTCCCACACCCTGCAGGACGAAATGTTTGAAGTAAACCGCAGGCGGGCGCAGCTCACCGCCTACAAGGCCGGCTTTGCGCTGCTTTTTGCGGTTATCTGGCTGGTGGGGATGGGGATGTTTTCCCGGAATGTGGAGTGGTGCGCCATCTTCATGCTGATTGCCATTTCTCTGATTTACGCCCTGGTGCTGTTCCTGAGCAATTACCTATTGTACCGGTACGAGAAAGAGGAGTAAAAATGGGCGCGGAATTTGAGTGCAACCTGAAGAAATACCGCGTGCTGCGGGGGCTGACCCAGGAGCAGCTGGCGCAGCTCGTCGGCGTGCGGCGGGAGACCATTATGCGGCTGGAAAAGGCGCAGTACAACCCCTCCCTCAAGCTGGCCATCGACATTTCGCGGGCAGTGCAGGCGCCCATCGAGGAGATTTTTATTTTCCCGTGATTGGTTTTTATAAAAGGAAAAGACAGGCCGTTGGCCTGCCTCAGAGTGTCGAAAAACCTCACTTGAAAGAAAACGTGCACAAAAGAGAAAAAGAAAAGTTTTGGTCCAGCTTTTTTAAAAGCTGATGGTTTCCAAAGGCGAAGCCTTTGGCCGCTTTCCGCAGAAAGCGGAATCTAATCTTTTCGCGCCCCGGGCACGAACAAAAAGAAAAAAGCGGAGTCATGAATTGATGTATCAATTCATGACGTGCAGACCCGCCGCGGATGGCCCCGCGCCGTCATTTTGCTTGCAAAATGACGGGTTAGAATTTTCCGAGCTTTTACCCATGGCTCATTTGCGTCAGCAAACAACACCTCTTTGTGCAATTTGCCAGACCATTCTCTCTTTTTCGGCAGACTGAGACAGGCCCGAAGCCTGTCTTTTCCGTTTTACCATCTTCCCTTTTTCAGCCGCCCCGCCGCCAGGATCACGCCGAAAACCAGAAGGAGGAACAAGGCCGCAATCCAAACGGGGCTGAATACCCACAGCCAGGAAACGTCTATAAGTCCAAAAGCTTTCAGCACAATGAGGATTAAGGTCAGCGTGCCGATGAAGCCCATCCCGGACCGTTTCGCCTGTTTCGGTTCCATGCAAATCCCTTCTGTTGTATTGGACGGCAAAATACTTGTTGTAATTTATTCCGCCAGAAACGCGCCCATGTCCGCGTCGGAGGGCATCCGCCAGTCGCCCCGGGGGGAAAGGCTCACCGACCCCACCTTGGGGCCGTCGGGGAGGCAGGAACGCTTGAACTGGCTCACAAAAAACCGCCGCAGGAATACGGTCAGCCACTTTTCGATGGTCTCCGGGGCATATTTTTCCCCGAAAGCCCGCCGGGCCAGAAAGGCCAGCTTGTCCCGTTCGCAGCCGAAGCGCAGGAAGTGGTAGAGGAAGAAGTCGTGGAGCTCGTAAGGCCCGATGTTCTCTTCGGTTTTCTGCTGAATCTGGCCGTTTTCATCGGGGGGGAGCAGCTCGGGGCTCACCGGGGTGTCCAGCACTTCCCGCAGCACGGCGGCGGTGCGGGGGTCGGATTCGTCCGCCACAAAGGAAACCAGATGGCGCACCAGGGTTTTGGGCACCGAGGCGTTGACGCCGTACATGCTCATATGGTCGCCGTTGTAGGTGCACCAGCCCATGGCCAGCTCCGAAAGGTCGCCGGTCCCCACCAGCAGGCCCCCTTCCTTGTTGGCCAAATCCATGAGGATCTGGGTGCGTTCCCGGGCCTGGGTGTTTTCATAGGTGACATCGTGGACGGCGGGGTCGTGGCCGATGTCCTGCATGTGCTGGAGGCAGGACGGCTTAATGTCCACCTCCCGCAGCTCCGCCCCCAGGGAGCGGATGAGCTCCAGGGCGTTCTGGTAGGTGCGGTCGGTGGTGCCGAATCCGGGCATGGTGACGCAGAGGATGTTTTCCGAAGGGTAACCCAGCCGCTTCATGGCCTCGTGGGCCACCAGCAGGGCCAGGGTGGAGTCAAGCCCCCCGGAAATGCCGATGACCGCCCGCTTCATGCCGGTGTGGGAAAGCCGCCGGGCCAGCCCGCAGGACTGGATGGCGAAGATTTCCCGGCAGCGCTCCGCCCGGGTCTTTTGATCGCTGGGGATAAAGGGGGCCGGGTCGTAGGGCCGGTCCATCTGCTCCAGAGAAAGCGCCGGCAGTTCCCCGGTAACCACCCGCATTCCCCCGCCGTACACCGCCGCGCAGTCGTGGAAGCTGCCGTTTTTGCGGCGCTCCGCCATGAGGCGGGAAAGGTCGATGCAGGCGGCGGCCATGGCGCCGTCCGGACGGAACCGCTCCCCTTCCGCCAGGATGGCGCCGTTTTCGGCGATGGTGCAGGCCCCGCCGAACACCAGGTCGGTGGTGGATTCCCCCACCCCTGCCGAGGCATAGGCGTAGGCGCAGATGCAGCGGCCGCTCTGGCCGGAAATGAGCTCCTTCCGGTAGGCGTCCTTGGCCACCAGCTCGTTGCTGGCGGAAAGGTTGAGAATCAGGTTCGCGCCGCTGACAGCCAGCCGGGAGCTGGGCGGGATGGGGACCCACAAGTCCTCGCAGACTTCCATGCCGATGGTCAGTTCCCCGAACCGGAAGAGCATTTCGCCGAAGGGGACCTCCTGCCCGCAGAGGGAAATTTCCTCCTCCATGGCGGCGGAGCCCGGCGCGAACCACCGTTTTTCGTAAAATTCCTGGTAATTGGGGAGGTATTCCTTGGGCACCGCTCCCAGAATTTTTCCGCTTTGGATTAAAACGGCACAGTTATACAAAGCGGAACCTGCCCGCACCGGAATTCCCAGGGCGATGACGGCGGGATTCCCGGCGGTTTCAGCCAGTATGCGGGAAAGGGCGGCTTCGCACTGGCGGATGAGCCGGTCCTGATGGAACAGGTCGGCGGCGGTGTAGCCGGAAAGGCAGAGCTCCGGCAGCAGGATCACCTGGGCCCCGGCGGCGGAAGCGGCCAAAACGCTTTCCAGAAGATATCCGGCGTTTTTGGCGGGGTTGGCCAGGGCGAGCCTGGGGGAACAGGCGGCGACTTTTACAAATCCAAAATCGGATGCGGTTTTCATATAATCTCTCCTCTTTTATGGCGCTCTTGCCTTTATTGTACCGCAAACCCGCCGCATTTGCAAGGGAAACCTGAACGCCGGCGGCAGCGGAAAAGCCGCCCTTTCCTTTGGGGAAAGAGCGGCTTCTGCGGCATTTATTTCGCGTAGTCGATGGCGCGGCTTTCGCGGATCATATTGACCTTGATCTGACCGGGGTATTCCAGCTCGCTTTCGATGCGCTTGGCAATCTCCCGGGCGGCGATCACCATTTCGTCGTCCCTGATGACGTCCGGCTTCACCAGAATGCGGATCTCGCGGCCCGCCTGGATGGCGTAGCATTTCTCCACCCCGTCGAAGGAGGCGGCGATTTCTTCCAGCTTCTCCACCCGCTTGATGTAGTTTTCCAGGTTTTCCCGCCGCGCGCCGGGCCGTGCGGCCGAAATGGCGTCCGCGGCCTGGACCAAGGCGGCGATGACCGTTTTGGTCTCCACATCGCCGTGGTGGGCTTCAATGGCGTGGAGCACCTGGGCGTTTTCCTTATACTTGCGGCAGACGTCCATGCCGATCTGGACGTGGGAGCCCTCGATTTCGTGGCTCAGCGCCTTGCCGATGTCGTGGAGCAGGCCGGCGCGCTTGGCTGTGGTCACATCCACGCCCAGCTCCGCCGCCATCATGCCGGCAAGGTGGGCCACTTCGATGGAGTGGTCCAGAACGTTCTGGCCGTAGGAGGTGCGGTAGCGCAGCCGCCCTAAGAGCTTCACCAGCTCGTGATGCAGGCCGTGGACGTTGGTTTCCATCATGGCGCGTTCGCCCTCAGCCTTGATGCGGGCTTCCACTTCGCGGGTGGCCTTTTCCACCGTTTCCTCAATGCGGGCGGGATGGATGCGGCCGTCGGTGATGAGCCGTTCCAAAGAGATCCGCGCGATTTCGCGGCGGACGGGGTCAAAGCTCGACAGGGTGATGGCCTCCGGGGTATCGTCAATGATAAGGTCGACGCCGGTGAGGGTTTCCAGGGCGCGGATATTGCGGCCCTCCCGGCCGATGATGCGGCCTTTCATTTCATCGCTGGGCAGCGTGACAACGGAAACCGTCGCCTCGCTCACATGGTCGGCGGCGCAGCGGGAAATCGCCATGGAGATCATCTCCCGGGCCTTATCCTCCGCCTCGTCTTTGAGCTGCTGCTCAAAATTTGCGATTTTGACCGCCTTTTCATGGGTGAGTTCCCCTTCCAGGCTTTCCAGAAGCTGCTCCTTTGCCTGGCTTACCGTCAGGCCGGAGATTCGCTCCAGCTGGTCGATCTGGTTCTTTTTGAGCTTTTCCGTCTCTGCCAGCTGTTCTTCGATCTGCACATGCTTCTGCTGGATGGCTTCTTCCTTTTTCTCCAGATTATCCAGCTTCCGGTCCAAGGATTCCTCCTTCTGCTGGATCCTGCGCTCCTGTCTGGAGACCTCGGCGCGGCGGTCCTTGATGTCCCGGTCCGCTTCGGTGCGCAGCTTGTGGACTTCTTCCTTTGCCTCTATCAACAGTTCCTTTTTCTTTGCTTCCGCCGATTTATATGCCTCGTTGACGATCTTTTTTGCCTGATCCTCAGCGCTTCCGATTTCGGCTTCCGCGACTTTTTTGCGGTGGGCGCTCCCAATCAAAAATGCCGCGGGGCCCGCCACAATCAGCGTGACGAGAAAGGTGATAGCACAATAAATGAATGTAGTCATGCGGTTTCAATCCCTCCTTTTTCTTTTTTTCTATGGGCAAAATAGCAGGATGATAAACAGAAGACCCGTCTCAAGCACCTGTATTTCGGTACGGCCGTTCCGGCCGGAACAAAGCCCTTTCTCCCCGGCGCCGGGCGGATTGAAAGCCGCCTCTTCGGCATTTGGGAAGAAAACTCCATTCTATATTATTTTATTACCAGAACCGCCTCCTGTCAAGGAGTTCCTGTTACTTTGGCGGATTTTTCTTGCCTGCACGGAAAAAACCGCCGCAGAGCGGGGCTCCGCAGCGGTTTTGAAAAGGGCGGCAGGCGGGTTATCCCCTGGGCGCCAGATTGACCCGGCGGATATAGTCCTCCTGGGTAAAGTTCTTGACGTTGTAGCAGAACAGCGCCTGGCTGTATTCCGAAAGGTCCACGTAATTTTCAAAGGAGGAATTCAGATAGCGCAGGTCCACCAGAGTAATTTTGCTGTAATGGAGGGCCAGGAAGGGGGCCAGGGAGTGGGCGTAGGAGTCCTTGAAGAGAATCAGGCTGCTGTCGGTGGGGCAGTCGGTGGTGATGGTGACGATGGGCTGGTTCTGGCCGAGGAAGGTGGAGTACTTATCCTTGCGGTCCAGATATTCGCGGTAATAGAGCCCGTCGTGCTCGGTCCACTGCTGGCCGTCGAAAACCGAAACGCCGGTGACGTTGGGGCCGTCGGGATAGGTGTAGATGTCGATGGTGTCCGCCTCCACGCCGTCGTAAATTACCTTGCTGTAGAGGGAGCCGCGGAAGTCGTGGCTTGCGTGCTCCACGTCAAACAGGTCCATGGGCACGGAGGTGAAGCCCAGCTGGTTGGACATGGCGCTGTAGCCCAGATAGGCCCCCCGGGAGGTCCAGTGATGGTCCGAGCGGTAATAAATGCCGCTGTCCCGGTTGGCCGCCAGGGAGCTGTAGACGTCGATGGTGTTCAGGCTGCCTTCCAGGGCGCTGTATACGGAGCGGATGACGCTGCTTTCGTCCAGCGTCGGAGCGCCGAAGGGGAGGTTCTGGCGGTAAATTTCGGCGGCGGTGGGCACCAGCATGAGATAGGTGGAGCCGGAAAAGCGCCCGGCGAATTCCCGCATGGCCTCTGTGGAGTTGTTCACCAGCTCCGCATCGGGCTCGTCCAGCTTCTCAATCAGCCGGTCTTTGAGGATATAGACCCCGTTCACCTCCCGGCGGCCCAGGGACAGCAGCGTCCGGGTCTGGAGGGCAATCCACTGGGGGCGGGCCGGGAAATGGTCGGCGGCGTACTCCTCAAAGCCGCTCATAAAGCTCTTGTCCAGCAGGGTTTCCGCCGAAAATTTGGGGAAACGGGCGAGGTATTTGTTTTCCTCCTCCGAAAAGGCGGGCTTCGGCACCGCGAAAATCAGAATCGGCGTCACAAAGATTATCAGCAGGAAAATCAGGCCGGTTACGCGGGCCCAGGAAAGCTGCAGTTTCTGTTTCAATGGAAGCCCTCCTTAAAAACGGAAATACAAAAACGGGTTATAGGTGGAGTTGACTAAGAACGCCGTGGCGAGGACCATCACCAGCACCACATAGACCGGCTTGCAGCAGGCCAGCACCCGCGGGAATTTCTCCCCCGCCTTTGCCAGCAGCCGGGGCACCCAGTTGTTGCTGGCGATGATGCAGATGACCATCAGCGCGCCGAAGCTCCCCAGCAGGTAGGCCGAATTCCGGTCGGCAAAGCCGCCGAAGCCCGCCATGGAGCCGAAGAATCCGCCGATGAGGGCCGGCGTTTCCATCTCAAAGAGGACCCAGCCGAACACCACCAGCAGAAACGAGTAGGTCTGCTGGAGCCAGCCCGGCAGCTTTTCCAGGTATTTGGCGAGGAAGAATTTTTCGATGATGAGCAACACCCCGAAATACAGCCCCCAGAGCAGGAAGTTCCAGCTTGCGCCGTGCCACAGGCCGGTGAGCATCCAGGTGATGAGCAGATTGCGCACCGTGCGCCAGGTCCCTTTCCGGTTGCCGCCCAGCGGGATATAAACGTAGCTGCGGAACCAGGACCCCAGCGTCATATGCCACCGCCGCCAGAAATCCGTAATGGATTTGGACATGTAGGGGTAGCGGAAGTTGTCCGGGAAGTTGAACCCCAGCATCCGGCCCATCCCCTTGGCCATATCCGAGTAGCCGGAAAAGTCGAAATAAATCTGGAAGGTGAAGGCGAGGATGCCGAGCCAGGCCGTGGCGGCCGGGATGGAGCCCGCCGACGCCATTTCCTTCACCCCCGTCCACAACACGCCGATATTGTTGGCGAGCAGCACCTTTTTGGCAAGGCCCTGGGCGAAGAGGAACGCGCCCTCCCCGACTTTTTCCAGGGTGACGGTGCGGTTTTCCAGCTCCGCCGCCACATCGTCGTAGCGGACGATGGGCCCCGCCACCAGCTGCGGGAACATGCTGACGTAGGCGGCGTAGTTGATATAGCTTTTCTGCATTTTGGTGTCGCCGCGGTAAAGGTCGATGGTGTAGGACATGCTCTGGAAGGTGTAGAAGGAGATGCCGATGGGCAGCGGCAGGTCCGGATTAAAGAGACTGATGCCGAACAGGGCGTTGATATTTTCCACCAGGAAGGAGCTGTATTTAAACAGCGCCAGCAGCGAAAGGTTGATAATCACCGAGGTGAGGAGCGCCGCTTTCCGGATTTTCGGGTTTTCCCGGTAGCGCTCCATGACCCGGCCGGCGGTGTAGTCGAGCAGGGTGGAAAACAGCATCAGCAGGACGTAAACCGGCTCGCCCCAGGCGTAGAATAAAAACCCGGATACCATCAGCACCAGGTTTTTCCGGCTGCTGGGACAGAGGAAGTAAACCAGCAGCACAACGGACAGAAATGCGTACAGAAAGGGAATACTGGAAAAAACCATGCAAACTCTCCTTAAAAGTCGCGCAGGCGGGCCAGCAGCCGCACCCCGTCGGTGTATTGTGGGAAGGTTTCCGCCCCGCGTCCGGGGACAACGCCGTCCAGGCGGCGGCAGACCCGCCCGTAGGCTTCCAGGTTCGGGCGGAATTTTTCGCCCAGCCGCGTTTCCGGCAGCCGGGAAAACCGCTCCTCCAGCGGGGGAAGGGGCTTTCCGTCCGCTTCATAGCAGAGGTTGGAAAGCGCTTCCAGCACCCCGGCGCAGGCTAAAAACGCGCCCTCCGGCTGGCCGGCGTCCAGCGCGGCCCGCAGGGTGTCCAGCGCGGCTTGTACAGCGGCGGTGTTCATACGAGTCCCTCCTCCTCTCCCGGAAGTTCCGGGAACCATTCGCATAACAAATGGTAGAATTCATCTTTGTGATACAAAACGTTGACGGCGGCCAGCAGCGCGCCGGCCGACATCCGCTCCGGAAAGCCCAGCTTCTGCTTGACAGCCTCCCGCCGGAGGGAAGCGCCGTCGGAGCCGCTCAAGCCCCAGACGAAGAAATCCGCCTTGGTGATGGGGTCCCGGGGCTTTTCGGCGCAGGATACCCCGACGCCGGCCTTTCGGAAGGCTTCCTCCAGCACTTCCTGGCTTAAGCCTTCCACCCCCAGCTTTCCCTCCTTGGAAGGGGCCGCTTTCCGCCGCTCCTTGCCGTAGACGTCGGGGATGTAGACGTTGACAATCTTCCCGTCCCGGACGGCGGAGCGGATGTGGCTGCGGATTTTGAAGCCGGCGGCGTCCGAATCGGTGAGGATGACAATGCCGGTCTTTTTGGCCATCACCCGCATAAGCTCCAGAAGCTCCTTGTTTTTAAAGATGGAGAAGCCCCCGGTGGACAGGATGGTCCCTTCCACGAAGTTCTCCAGCGTAATCTTGTCGTATTTGCCCTCCACGATAATGGGCATATTGCAGCGGATCATGGGCGGCCGCCTCCCCCCATCTGGTAAAGCAGCGCGGCCACCGTCTGCTCCACCACCGCCCGGGCGTCGCAGCGCTGGGATTTGAGCTGGACGTCGGCCCGGGAGAGGATGGAGACGCATTCCCGCAAATCGGCGACGGAGGCCTTCCCCGCGTCCCGGAAGGCGTTCCGGATGCGGAATTCCTTCCCCCGGTAGGAGGGGTACAGGGCCGCCACATCCGCTTCCGTCTTGGAGGCGAACAGCGCCGCCTTGGCCCGGTAAAGGTCCAGAAACGCGCCGTTGAGCGCCCCCAGAATGGCCAGCGGCTCCTCCCGGAGGGAAAACAGGTCCTCCAGCGTCCGGAAAGCGCCGGCAGCGTCCTTGCGCAGCATCTGCTTGCTCAGGTCAAAAACGGAGGCTTCCAGGCTCTTGCGGGTCACCAGCTCGATGTCCGCCCGGGTGATCTCCGCGCCGGAGCCTTCCCCCTTGTAGGCGATGAGCTTGTCCGCCTCCGCCGCGAGGATGGAAAGTTCGGAGCCGCACCGCTGGATGAAAGCCGAGGCGGCGGGGGATTCCAGGGTGAGCCCCGCCTTCTGGAACCGGGCCTTTAAAAATTTGGCCAGATCCCCCTGGGTGCGGGGGGAGAAATCCACCACCGCGCCGGTTTTGGCCGCAGCGTCCCCCAGCTTTTTGACCCGGCTCATCTTTTTTGGATTGAGGTCAAAGGCGCTGACGTAAATGACAAAGACGCTGGTGGGGTTGGGGTCTTGCACCAGGGCAAGGAGGCTTTCAAAATCCTCCTTGCGCATCTTTTCCAGATTCGGGTTGGAAAAGAGGACGCATTTCCGCCCCGCCATCATCGGCAGCCCTTCCAGCGCGACCTGGAGGGAAACCATGTCGGGGTTTTGCCCGTCGAATTTTTGCAGGTTAAAGCTCTCCGTCCCCTTGGGCACCGCCTTTTCCAGCAGGCGCTCCAGGTATCCGGCGGAGAGGAAGGTCTCCTTCCCGTAAAGGAAGTAGACCGGGAAGAGCTGGTTTGCCCGCAGGCTTTTGCCCAGCTCGGCGTCGGTGAGATATGGCATGGCAGTGATCCTTTGCAGTCAGTCCCGCGGGGGGAAGAAAAAGCGTTCCTCCGCGGCGAAGTATTCCCCGAAGAGCGGGCAGCCCTCCAAAAAGGACGGCGGGACCTGCCATTCGGATGCTTTTATTATAGCATACCCGGAAATGGAAAAGCCATCCTTTTTATAAATTTCATCATAGAAAAATACCGCGTCCCACCCGCTTTCGGGAGCGGGCAGGGAGGCGGACTGGAGCAGGATGCTCCGCCCGCCGGAAAAGACCCCGATGTCCGGCATCCCCCGGGCGCCGGATATCACCAGCCGGGCGTTTTCCCACAGCCGGTACTCCCCCGCTTCCGGCGGCAGCAGTTCGGAAAGCTCCATGTCCGAAAGGGTCTGGCTCCAGTTGCTTTCCGCGCCGGCGAGCACCTTTTCCGGCGGGATCTCCCGGGAAAGGTCCGCGGCGCCGTCCATCAGGAGGGCGGTTTCCGCCGGGACAATCAGCGCGTCCAGCTCTGCCGCCCCGACGGATCGCAGGAAAGCGGCGGTTTTCCGGCCGATCTGATGGCTCCCGCCGCACCCGACGGCGATGCTCCGTCCGTTTTGAGAGAGGACAATGCTCTGGCCGGAGCCCGCCGAGACGACGGAAACCGACAGGACGTCCCGGCCGGACGCCCAGCCTGTGAGGATGCCGGCCGACAGCAGGAACACGCTCAGGGAGACGGCCAGCCGCCGGTGCCTTGCCGCCCCGTACCGGAAAGCGGCAAAAAGCAGCGCCGCGCTGCCGGTCCCCCAGCAGGCGGCCCAGGGGAAATGGAGGGGCAGATAGCTGTTCCCCCCGGCCATTTCCGCAAACGCCCGGAAAAGCGGCTCCATTACTCCCCCCAAAAGCCCGCCCACCCACTGAAATCCCGGCAGCAGGCTCAGGCAGGCCAGCCCCGCCAGCGCCGGCAGAAGCGGCGTCAGCACCAGGTTCGGCAGGAAGGATTTCCACGGGACGCTTCCGAACCAGAGAAAATAAACCGGCAGGCAGGCCAGGTTGGCGGCAGCGGTGGTGCACAGGCCGGCCAGCGCTCCGCGGACGGGGCGCTTTTGTGCCTTCTGCGGCAGCTTTTCCCGGAGCTTGGCGGTCCATCCCGGCGCCAGCGAGAAGATGGCCGCCGTTGCCAGCGCCGACATCCAGAACCCGTTGGACAGCGCGGCACGGGGGTCCGCCAGGCAGATGAGCAGCACCGCCCCGCCCAGGGAGTTGGCCGGGCTGTAATCCCGGCAGAAAAACCGGGCCGACAGGGAAAACAGCGCCATCAGATAGGCGCGCACCGCCGGGCTCTCCGCCCCGGTGAACAGCACAAACCCGCCCGCCGCCGCAGCCGCCAGCAGAAAGGCCGCCTTCCCCCGCCCCAGCAGCCGGGAGCAGAGCCCGCAGACGGCGGCGGTGAGCAGGGAAATGTGCAGCCCGGAAACGCACAGCACGTGGGAAATCCCCAGCGCCGAAAAGGCGCGGGCCATCTCCCCCGGAAGGCCGCTGTCGTCCCCGGAAAACAGGGCGATGAAAAATTCCGCCGTGTTTTTCGGGAAGGCGCGGTAAAGGCCCGTGCGCAGCCGCCCCCGCAGCCCGGCAAAAAAGGAGGACACCGGCCCGGCGGGACGTTCCAGCCGGATGTTTTCCGCAGAAGCATAGCCGCACAGGTCGGCGCCCCGGGAAAGCTGGGAGCGGGAGGGCGCGTTATCCCACAGGGAGACCCGGGCGGTGATCCGGTCGCCGGGAATGTATTCCTCCGTGCCGGAGTAGAGGAGCACTTCCGTCCCCTCCGGCAGCGGCCCTTCCCGCGCTTCCACACCATAACAGACCGAATCCCCCCGCCAGATATTGCGGACTTCGCCGGAAAATGTGATTTCCTGTCCGGCCCAGGGGGCGGCGCGCAGCTGGGCAAAGCGGCCGGAAATCCCGATGCCCAGGGCGGCCAGGAGGGAGAGAAGCAGTACCAGGGGGATTTTGCCGCTGATTTTATTCGCAGCGTATAGAATTCCGGCGGCAATCCCCCCGCAGGCGGCCAATGCCGCCAGCACAAGCAGCCCGAAAAACGGGCAGAAAGACGCCCCCAGCAGCCCCAGCGCCACGGCAAATCCCGCCAGTGCCAGAGGGCGGAGCAGGGGCTTATTCATCCAGCGCGAGCTGCTCCGCGCCCTTTTCGATGGCAGCGGCGCCGGTGCGGACCACCCGCTTGAGGCCGTAGGGGCGGCAGAGCTCCAGGAAGTTTTCCACCCGGTCGGTGGTGTCGCAGTATTCGATGGTGATGGAGCTGCGGGTCAGGTCGCAGACCTTCCCCCCCGCCAGCTTGGCGAGCTCGGCGATTTCTCCCCGGGTTTTCACGTTGGCGTTCACCTTGATGAGCATGAGCTCCCGGGAAATGAGCTCGTCGGGGGCGTATTCCTTGAGCTTGATGACATCGATGAGCTTGTTTAACTGCTTGTTGATCTGCTCCATGACGTTTTCCCGGTCGTCGGCCACAATGGTGATGCAGGAAACGCCGGGCTCGGCGGTGGTCCCCACCGCCAGGCTTTCGATGTTGAAGCCCCGCCGGGCGAACAGCCCCGCCACCCGGGACAGAACGCCGGCGCGGTTTTCCACCAGCACGGAAATGGTGCGTTTCATGGGCGCTTCCTCCCGATTTTCAGGGTGAGAGCGGGCAAAAATACCGCCAGCAGCACGGCGATGACCGCCAGCGCCAGCCAGACGGCGAAAAACGCCGGGCCGGTCATTCCCAGGTAGAAAAGCGCCGGCCCCGCCAGAAAGAGGAAAATCCCCTCCGCGATGCAGAGGATTCCGGCCCGGCGGTTGGCGGTTTCCCAGGTTTCCCGGCTCTCCATGGCGGCCTTGTGATGGTAGCCGGAGGAAAAATCCGGGTAAGGGGAGTGCTTTTTCAAAAGGGAAAGCCCCGTCCCCAGCAGGATCAGCGAAAGCACAAAATTCAGCAAAATTACGGCAGTATCCATCTGAAACCTCCTATTCATATAAATCCGGCGGCAGCGTGGGCTCTTCCGGGTCCACCCGCACCTCCAGCAGGGCGGTCCCCTCCCGGGCGAAAAAGGCGTCCAGCGCGGACGGAACCTCCTCGTTGGTCTCCGCCCGGAAGGCCGGGATGCCGTAGGCCTCCGCCAGCTTGACGAAATCCGGGCTGCCGGAGAGGTCCACCGCCTCCATGCGGCTGTACTGGCGCTCCTGGAGCTCCCGCACCATCCCCAGCCGCCCGTTTGCAAAGACGACGAGCTTGACGCCTATGTCGTGCTGGCGCATGGTGGCCAGCTCCATCATGGACATCTGAAAGGACCCGTCGCCGCACACTGCCGTCACCTGGCGCTCCGGCGCGGCAGTTTTGGCCCCGATGGCGGCGGGGATGGCGTAGCCCATGGTCCCCATGCCCCCGGAGGTGAGGAACCGCCCGCCCACCAGCCGGAAGGACCGGGCCGCCCAAATCTGATTCTGGCCCACGTCGGCAGTCAGGATGCCGCCCGGCTCCATGCGGCGGAAAAGCTCCTCCAGCAGCCGCCGGGGGCTGACGAATCCGCTTCGGTCGGGGGGCGCGGGGGGGCTTTTCTGATAAAAGCGCACCTCGTGCTCCCAGTCCGGGAAGGAGATGGGGGAAACCTCCGCCGCAAGCTGCCCCAGCACCAGCCGCAGGTCCCCCACCACCGGAATGGTGGCCTCCACGTTTTTGCCGATTTCGGCGGGGTCGATGTCAATGTGGATGACTTTTTTGTCCCGGGCGAGCAGGGAGGGGTCCGGCACCGAGCGGTCGGCGATGCGGGTCCCAGCCAGCAGGAGGAGGTCCGCCCGGCTGATGGCCAGATTTGCGGCGCGCGCGCCGTGGACGCCGATCATCCCGAGATTCAGGGGGAAGGCGTCCGGCAGAGCGCCGATGCCCATCATGGTGTGAACGGCGGGAATCCGGGCTTTGGAGAGAAACTCCCCCAGGATTTCTTCCGCCCCGGAGGAAAAGACGCCGCCCCCCGCCACCAGCAGCGGCCGGTCGGCATGGGCGATGGCTTCCGCCGCCCGTCGGATCTGGCCGGGGTGGCCCTTGGAGGAGGGCTTATAGGAGCGGATGTGCACATCTTCCGGCCAGTAAAATCTGGTTTCCCGGTTCTGGACGTCCATGGGCACGTCCACCAGCACCGGCCCCGGCCGGCCGGAG
>DVFM01000108.1 GCA_018713245.1 Candidatus Merdivicinus intestinavium | reverse complement strand
CCGTCATTTTGCTTGCAAAACGACGGGTTAGAATTTTCCAAGCTTTTATCGGCGGCTCATTTGCGTCAGCAAACAACACCTCTTTGTGCAATTTGCCAGACCATTCTCTCTTTTTCGACAGGCTGAAGCGGAGTTCCCGAACAAGGGAACTCCGCTTTTCACTTGCGGTTATTGTTCCAGAGAATCCAGCAGGGCCGCCAGCTCTTCGCCCGCCGGATAGGCGTCCGCACCGGTGCAGAGCAGCCCCTCCTCCGGCAGGTACTCCATCCGGAGGACCAACCCGTTTTGGAATCCTACGCGCAGCAGGGAGCCTTCCGCGCTCTCCGGCGGCGCGCCCGCGCTTTCCAGCGCAAGGAAGCAGCTGTAAAACTCCTCCAGAACCGCTTCGTCCCGGCTGGTTCCGGATTCCAGCGAAAGGGAGGCGAGGCTTTCCGCCGAATCCGCGCCGTAAAGGGCGGCCAGCGCCTCCCCGGATTCCGCCGGGCCTTCATATGCCGCGTAAGCGAAGGAACCGTCCTCCCGCTCTAAAACGGCGAAGGCGGGGGCATCCTCCAGCCCTGCCAGGGCGTACAGGCTGCCGCCGGGAGATTCTCCCAGGTAATCGCCCCGCATCTCTTCCGCCGTTTCGGGAAGGCCGTTTTCCGTCAGGATGGCGGCGTCCTCCACCGCCCGGTAATCCTCCGGCAGAAAAGCAAAGCCGGCGTCGTCTGCGGATGGGGCGGTATACAGGACGGCGTTGGGTCCGGCTCCCCCGGCCTTCGGCTCGGCGTCGTCTGCGGCGTCCAGGCTTTCGGGCAGGACGGCGTTTTCGGGCGGCGCTTCGGCCGTTGCAGCGGAGGAGGACCCTCCCGTTCCGATGCCGGAGGAGGTTTTCAGCCAGACCGTCCCGGCGGCTGCCAGCACAGCCAGGCAGGCTGCGGCGGAAACCCAGCGCAGCGGCCGGGAGAGGGCGCGTTTCCGGCGGTAGCGCTCAGCCTCTTCCACATATTGTTCGTTGATTTCTCCCACAGCTTCCAGCAGCAGAAACGGCGTCATAGAGAAACCCCCTCCTTTTCCAGAAATTTTTGCAGCCTGCCCCGCAGGCGGAACAGAATGGACGTCACCCGGCTTTGGCCCATGCCCATCCGTTCGGCAATGTCCGCAATGGGGTCGGCATACCAGTAGCGGCGGACGAAAATAACGCGCTGTTCCCGGGGAAGGCCCTCCAGAAAGCGGTCCAGCAGCTCGCCGATGGAGCGGGCGTCCATCGTTTCGTCCAGGCTCCCCGGCGCGGGGAGGCAGCCTTCCAGCTCGGAAAGGAGCACCCCCGCATCCCCGCCGCCGCGCTTTGCGGCGCGGTTTTTCTGGAAGCGGTGAAGGGAAAGGTTGCGGGTGATTTTTCCGATAAAGGCGGAAAAAATGGCCGGACGCTGGGGCGGGATGGCGTTCCAGACGCCCAGATAGGCGTCGTTGACGCACTCCTCCGCGTCCTCCTCGCTGTGCAGGATATTCCGGGCGATTGTCCGGCAGTAGGAGCCGTATTTCCGGTCGGTTTCCGCGATGGCGTTTTCCGAGCGCGCCCAATACAGGGCGATGATCTGGCTGTCGTCCATGAGGCGGCCTCCTTTCTGTAAATAAAGACCCGGAACCGGGCATTTTGGTTGCGGGCTGATTAAAAAAAGTTTTTCCGGCGATACTCTGGGGGAAAGGGGAGGTTCAAAATGGGTGAAAAGGGCGCCGGCGGGGCCGGAATTTTCTTCCTGTCCTTCGGGATCAGCTTGGCTGTGCTGATGGCGGCGGTGACGGGGGTGCTTTACTGGATGCTGGGGGCGGAGAGGGAGAACCGCCAGGCGGAAAACAGCGCGTCCCAGGCCGCCGAAGAGGCTCTGGCCTCGCCGCCGGGGCGGGAGGACGGCCTGAACCTGGTTATAATCGACTGCCGGGAGCGGACGGATTCGCCCCAGGCTTACACGCTGTGCCGGTTTGACCCCGCCAACGGGCGGGTGCTGCTGGTGCCGGTGCCGCCGGAAACAGTGGTCACGGTCGCGGCGCGGACGGACACCTTTGCGGGGCATTACGATTACGCCGGCTGCGCCAACGTGAAGCAGGCGGCGGAGAGCCTGCTCCTCACGGACATGGACCGCTACGTCCGCATCGACCGGAACGGGGCGGTCAACATCATCGACGCCCTGGGGGGGCTCACCCACCGCTTTGAGGAGGGGTACGAGACCGGCTCCGTTTCCGTCCCCGCGGGAGAGCATCTGCTGAACGGCGAGCTCCTTTACGAGGTGATGAATTCCCCGCCTGAGGGGGAGGACCCGGAAACCTGGCGGCTCTCCCTGGCGGGGGAGCTGCTGGTAAACAGCCTGGACGAATCGGCGGACAGCCGGATGGACTTCCTGATGGAGGTGTTCTGGAACAACGTGGACACCGACCTGTCCCAGTTTGATTACACCACCCGGCGGAAGGCCGTCACCTGGTTCCTGCGGGACGGGGAAAAGCGGGTGGAAATCCTCCCGCTGTCCGGGGAATGGAACGGGGACCGCACCGAATTTACCGCCGGGGAGGCGGTGCTCAGGCAGCTGCGGGAGGACTTCGGGACGGCCGGGGACGGGGAATAGAATCCCTCCGAAACAGCAGGGGCGGACTGATGTCCGCCCGGTACGATTCGATATTCCCGCCCGTTTGTCATGCGCGGCTGTTTTCTTCCATCCACTCCCGGTCCAGGACAAATTTTCCCGTCCGGGGGTCCCGGTAATAAGCGGAGCCCACGGCGCTGTCCAGATAGGGGATGATCTCCCGGTCGTAGTTCGCGATGGTGTTCAGGCAGTAGACGCTGCTGTTGTCCGGGTCGTCCAGATATTCGTCCGATTCATCGCCGGCAAAGAACCGCCAGCCGGTGTCCGGAAGGCCCTCGCTGGGCTCTTCCCGGTAAAAAAATCCCACGCGGCAGCCGTCCACCGTAATGCGGTCGGTGGCGATGCAGCCCATCTTGGTCGCCAGGAGCGGCCGGATATCCGACGCCCCCAGGAGATATTCCTTCTGTTTTTTCTTCTTTTTGTTGCCAAACATTTGCCAGATTCCTCCGCTCGAAAAAGTTGCCGCTGCCTCAGATGCGCCCGTCGAAGGCCACGCGCTCGGTCATGGAGCGGTGCACCAGGGCCTGCACTTCCTTGTGCAGGGGGTGGTCGCGGTAGAAGGCGAGGGCCTCCTCATCCCGCAGCTCGCTGATAAGGCACAGGTCCATCCCGCCGGGCATTCCCGTCAGGACCTCCGCCCGCATCAGGCCGTCGATCTTTCCCACCAGGCCCTCCAGCCCCGCCTTGATGGCGGCGGCGTTTTCCGCTTTTGTGCCGTCCCCGGTCTGGTCTTTCAGCTTCCACATAACGATATGCCGGATCATGTTGATTCCTCCTTATTGAGCTTACAGATTCTGCGCGATTCCCTTCAGATAGGTGCGGAAGGCCGCGCCGGTTTCCGGATGGGAGAGGCCGACCTCCACAATGGCCTCCAGGATGCCCAGCTTGCTTCCCATGTCGTAACGGCGGCCCTCAAAGTCCACCCCGATCATGCCTTCTTCCCGGGCAAGGGTTTTCATGGCGTCGGTGAGCTGAAGCTCTCCCCCGACGCCGTAGGGGGTGTTTTCCAGGATCTCAAAGATGCGGGGCGGCAGCACGCAGCGCCCCAGAATGGAGAACAGGGAGAAGATTTCCTCCGGCTTGGGCTTTTCGATCATGTCGGTGATTTCGTAGCGGTTTTCCCCCAAGGGGGTGAGCTTCATGGAGGAATATTTCTGAATCTGCTCCACCGTCACCTCCTTGATGCCCACAACGCCCCTGCCGTATTTTTCATAGGCTTCGCAGAGCTGGCCGCAGACGGGGTTTTCCCCCAGGATGACGTCGTCGCCGTACAGGACGGCGAAGGGTTCGTTTCCGACGAAGGCTTTGGCGCAGAGAATGGCGTGGCCCAGGCCCTTGGTCTCGTGCTGACGGACGTAGGTGATGTTGGCGAGCTTTGTGATGTTGACAATCTCGTTGTAAACGTCCAGCTTTCCGGAATCCAGGAGCTTTTTCTCCAGCTCGGGGGAGCGGTCGAAATGGTCCTCCACAGTGGTTTTGCCGCGGCTTGTAATGATGAGGATGTCCTCGATGCCGCTTTTTGCAGCCTCCTCCACAATGTACTGGATGGCGGGCTTATCCACGATGGAAAGCATTTCCTTGGGCATGGCCTTGGATGCGGGCAGAACCCGGGTGCCCAGCCCGGCGGCCGGGATGACGGCTTTTCTGATTTTCATAACAGTTCCTCCGAAATTGATGATTTGGGGGCTAATAAAGGCCGGTCATGGCGCTGATCATGAAATAGGAAGAAACGAAGGACAGCGCCAGGGAAACCACGATGCAGATCACCACCGCTTTGACCGAAACGCCGCCTTTGGCCATCAGCGCGGACGAGTAGTCCGTTTCCGAGGCGTTCCGGTTTGCCTCCCGCAGCTTCCGCACCGAGCGGAATACATGATCCTTATAAAGGCGGTTGGAGAAGGCGGCGACGGCGAATTTGAGCAGCAGAGAGAGCAGGTAGCAGATATTGCTGAGCTGATACATGAGCGTGAGGGTCGATTCGCTGCTTGGCACATCCAGCCCCAGCTGAAGGGCGAAGGTGTTGTAAAACAGCACCATGTTGGGAACGGAAAGGAGTAGGCTCACGACAGCCACCGCAATGGCGGGCGCCCACATTTTGCGGTAAAAGAGGTAGAAGCAGTCCAGGAAGAAAGCGGCCCAGTTCCAGGAGATCTTTTTCCCGCGGGCGGCCATCTCTTTGAATTTGGGCAGGAAATAATGGGTGGTCTGCCCCACATAGATGGCCAGGTCCTTGACCGGAATGTCCTCGATTTCCTCGTCGGGGCTCAGGCCGCCGAAGGGAGTGGTGTAGGGATTGTAGGCCATCTGGCGGAAGGGCCCCTGGTCCGGTTCCGGTCCCCCGGGCCGGCTGTTTTGGGTTTCCCCGCCGGAATCATTTGCGCCGTCCCGGTTGAGGGGGGTGCCGCAGACCTCGCAGAAGAGCTTGTCTGCGGGGTTTGCCGTGCCGCAGCGGCTGCACCGCAGGGGAGCCCGGCTGTCGTACCGGGTTTCCTCCTCCTCGTGGGGCGGGCGCTCCGGCGGCTGCCAGCTCTGGCCCTTCTGATGGAGGTCCTGGAACATGCATTCTCCCAGTTCCTCAATGCAGTGCCGGTGGTAGGGCGCGCCGCAGTCGGGGCAGATCAGGATTTCGTCCGTGGGTTTGAATTTTTTCCCGCAATGGGGACAGGAAACGCCTTCATACTTGAACATAAGCAACCTCCGCTGCAATCTGTCGTCGTAAGATGAGCCTCCCCGGTTTCAGAAAACGGGGGAAGCGGTGGATACACCTTCAATATTATAGCATAAGTGTCAATTTTTATCAAACAAATCTTTACAGAAATCTAAATCTCCATTATAATAAAAAGGAAAATGTGATTTTAGTGTCTACGGAGGTATCATATGCTTCAGCTTGAAGAACAAAAACAGGCGCTCCGCGCCATTGAGCCGGACCTCAAGGATCTGGGCTCCGCACTGAGCATCGAGGAGGTGCGCCGGGAGGCGGCTGAGCTGGACAAACAGGCGGCCGACCCGAATTTCTGGAACGATATGGAGGCTTCGCAGAAGGTGTTAAAGCGCACCGGCGCGCTCAAGAGCACCCTGAACGCCTACGACGGCCTGGTTTCCCTCTATGAGGATACCGCCACCATGGTGGAAATGGCCGAGGAGGACGGGGACGAATCCATGCTCCCGGACATTGAAAAAATGCTGGAGGAGCTGCGGGCGAAAATCGAGGAGCAGCGGCTGTCCACCCTCCTTTCCGGGGAGTACGACTCCAAGAACGCCATCCTGACCTTCCACGCCGGCGCCGGCGGCACCGAAGCCCAGGACTGGGTGGAAATGCTTTACCGGATGTACACCCGCTGGGGCGAGCGCCACGAATTCAAGGTGTCGGTCCTGGATTATCTGGAGGGCGAGGAAGCGGGCATCAAGAGCGCTTCCATCATGATCGAGGGCTTCAACGCCTACGGCTACCTGAAGAGCGAGGCGGGGGTCCACCGGCTGGTGCGGGTTTCCCCCTTCGACGCTTCGGGGCGGCGGCACACCTCCTTTGCGTCGGTGGACGTCATGCCGGAAATCGACGACAGCATCGAGGTGGAGATCCGCCCGGAGGACATCCAGGTGGACACCTACCGTTCCAGCGGCGCGGGCGGCCAGAAAGTCAATAAGACCGACTCCGCCGTGCGCATCACCCACCTGCCCACCGGCATCGTGGTGGCCTGCCAGGTGGAGCGCAGCCAGTACCAGAACAAGGACGTGGCCATGCGGATGCTGAAATCCAAGCTCATCCAGATCAAGGAGCGGGAGCATCTGGAAAAAATCGAGGACATCCGCGGCGACCAGAAGGAAATCGCCTGGGGCGCCCAGATCCGCTCTTACGTCTTTATGCCCTACACCCTGGTGAAGGACCACCGCACCGGCTTTGAAATGGGCAACGTGAACGCGGTGATGGACGGCGACCTGGACGGCTTCATCAACGCCTACCTGAAGGCCCTGGCCCACGGGGACCTGGGCAGATAAGGGGGACGCGGATGGAACGCAGGACGGACGCGCAGATGTTCGGCATGCTCCTCTCCTTCGCCCGGGAGGACAGCCGGGTCCGGGCGGTTTGGATGAACGGTTCCCGGGCCAACCCCAACGCGCCCGCGGACCGGTGGCAGGACTTTGACATTGTGTACGCCGTGACCGAAATGGATTCCTTTTTGTCCGACGATTCCTGGGTGGACCGGTTCGGCGAGCGGGCGATGATGCAGACCCGCCGGGACCAGTACGATTCCTACGGCCCCGGGGAAACGGCGGATTATTCGGACTGGTTCATTTACCTGATGCAGTTTGCCGACGGGAACCGGGTGGACCTGAGCCTGGTCCCGGCGGAAAACGCCGCGGAGGCGGTCCTTTCGGACAAAATGTGCGTGGTGCTGCTGGACAAGGACGGGCTGCTGCCCCCGGTCCCGCCCGCCACGGACGAGGATTACCGCGCCGGCCTGCCCACCCCGCTGGAATTCCGCTGCTCCGTCAATGAATTCTGGTGGGTCAGCGGCAATGTGGACAAGGGCCTCCGGCGGGGGGAGGTTTCCTATGCCCAGGAGATGCTGGGAATCGTCCGGGAGGAGCTTCTGCGGATGCTGACCTGGAAGGCGGCGCTCCGCGGCCCCTTAAACCCCGGAAAATGCGGCAAGTTTCTGCCCCGCTTTCTCCCTGCGGAGGACTGGGCGGCCTTCTGCGAGACCTACGCCCGGGGGGACTGCGCCGATATCCGGCGGGCCATGGAAGCCGGGTGGAGCCTTTTTTCCCGGGTATGCCGGGAGGTGGGCGGAAAGGCCGGCTTCCCCGTGGATGAGGCGGCGGAGGCGGCTGCGCTTGCCTATCTGCGGCGGGCGTGATTGTAAATTTTTCTGTTTATCCCTTGCGTTTTTTTGTGCGGCTCGATATAATAGAGAATAGCTATCTGCTGCACAATGAAAAAGAAGGAAAGGTTTGATTACACCATGAGAATTTGGAAAAAGGCTGCCGCCCTGGCGGCGGTCTGTGCTCTCTGCGTGCCGGTGTTTTCCGGATGCAGCGAGTCGATAGATCCGTCTACGATCGAATATGTCCAGTTTGAACAGCCTGAGGAGGGGCAGGATATTGCCATCGTAGATACGACGATGGGGGAAATCACCATCCTGCTTTACACCGACGAGGTCCCCACCATTGTCAACAATTTCAAGGACCTGGTGAACGAGGGCTTTTATGACGGCCAGATCGTCTTTCACGTAGAGCCCGCGGTGGGCGCGGTCGTCACCGGCAGCAGCACGCCGGACGGCAACGGCGGGGATTCCAACACCGGCAAGCCCATCAAAGCCACCTATTCCAACAACCTCTGGCCCTTTTCCGGGTCGGTTTCGGCAATCTGCTATGAGGCGGGCGCTTTGTGGAACAAGAGCAACTACTTCGATTCCCGGTTCTTCTTCATGGGGGATGTCGAGGTGGACGACGACACCCTGGCGGAGATGGAGCAGTACAATTTCCCGGCCATGCTGAAAAACGGCTTTGATGAATACGGCGGCGTCCCCCAGTTCGGGCGGTATCACAGCGTGTTCGGCAAGGTCATCGACGGCATGGAGGTGGTCAACTCCATCCTGGAGCTGCCCCTGACCTATGAGTCCATCGACCCCACCGACGCCGAGGCTTCCGCGGAAAACGAGGCCCAGGTGAACAACAACCGTCCCCAGGAGGACGTAATCATCAACTCCATTACGCTGGATACCTTCCGGGCGGAGGATTATCCCGAGCTGGACAATACCCCCTCCGGGGAAGAGCTGGCCGAGCTGGAGCTCCGCAGCGCCCAGGAGGAGGCGGAGAAGGAAGCCGCCGCGAACTCCCAGGGCTGACGCGGAAGAAAAGGAGACTGTGAAAATGAGCGAATTTCTGAACTTTGCGCCGGTGAAGGCCGGCGACACGATTGCAACCATCCGCACCACCTGCGGCGACATCCGGATCAAAATGCTTCCGGAAGCCGCGCCCAAGGCGGTGGAGAACTTTGTCACCCACGCCAAAAACGGCTATTATAACGGCATCATCTTCCACCGGGTCATCCGGGATTTTATGATCCAGGGCGGCGACCCCACCGGCACCGGCATGGGCGGCGAGAGCATCTGGGGCGAATCCTTTGAGGACGAGTTTTCCGACCGCGCCCGCAACTTCCGGGGCGCCCTCTCCATGGCCAACGCGGGCCCCGGCACCAACGGCAGCCAGTTCTTTATCGTGCAGGCCGGCCCCGAAACCATGGACGAGCGGATGTTCCCCATGCTGAAGCGCCAGGGAAAGAGCTTCCCCGAGGACGCGGTTTCCGCCTACATGGAAAAAGGCGGCACGCCCTGGCTGGACGGGGCGCACACCGTCTTTGGACAGGTGATTGAGGGGATGGAAGTTGTGGACAAGATTGCGGCCGCAAAGGTGGACCGCGCGTCCAAACCCTACGAGGAAATTTCCATCACCGGCATCGACGTGAACACAGCTGAAGCATAACGGCGAAGGCCCCGGGACGCTGCGCGCCGCGGGGCTTTCCGCTGAGAAAGGACAGGAATCACATGAAACTTTTGGGAAAATGCGCGGCGTTCCTGGCGGCGGCCGCGCTCTGCGCCGGGACGCTGTCCGGCTGCGGCGAGGAGCCGGAATACCGGCAGTTTGCAGTGGGAGAGGACGGCTCCGTCACGGCTGTTACCGATTACGCCGGCCTGCCGGTGGCGGTCATTGAGGTGGAGAATTACGGCACCATCCGGGCGGTCCTTTTTGAGGAGGACGCGCCCAAGGCGGTGGAAAACTTTATCACCCACGCCGAGGAAGGGTACTACGACGGCCTTACCTTCCACCGCGTGATTGACGACTTCATGATCCAGGGCGGCGACCCTGCCGGCGACGGCACCGGCGGCGAGAGCATCTGGGGCGAGCCCTTTGAGGACGAGTTTACCGACAACCTCTGGAACTTCCGCGGCGCCCTTTCGATGGCCAATTCCGGCCAGGACTCCAACGGCAGCCAGTTCTTTATCGTCCAGGCCGGGGATACGGAGAGCATGACGGAGGAGTATTTCGACAGCATCGAGGAGGAAAACAGCAAATCCGTTAACCAGAAGGTGAACGACCAGCTGGAGATTTACGAGATGTACGGCTACAGCGGCAGCCAGCTCGACCAGATCGAAAGCCTCTTGAGGCAGCAGTACGAAAACGCGAACAAGGGCGAGACCGATTTCCCCGACGAGGTGAAGGAATTTTACCGCCAGACCGGCGGCACCCCCTGGCTCGACAAGATGCACACCGTTTTCGGACAGGTGGTCGAGGGGATGGACATTGTGGACGAGATTGCGGATGTTTCCACCGACGACAACAGTAAGCCCAACAACGACGTGGTTATCTCCAGCGTTACAATTGAGTATCCGGCGGAATAATCAATTTTGAACAGGATGCATGAAAAGAATCTGAAATATTCATTTTTGCTGTGATATTTTGGAGGTATCAGGGGATTTTTCGAGAAATATGCAGGAATTTTACGCCCTTAACACCAAAAAATGAAAATCCTGTCAAAAAGTTCACAAATTAGTCATTGATTTTTTGCCGGAAAGGCCGTATGATGGTATATGTAGAAAGTTGTGAAACATTTCTCAATTTTCAGAAAATGAAAGGGGAAAGAACAATGCTCACCAACAACAAAAATGTTCTGGCTTGGGTTGACGAAATGGTAGCCCTCTGTAAACCCGCGAAAGTGGTTTGGATCGACGGCTCCGACGAACAGCTCCAGGCTTTGCGGGAAGAGGCCGTTTCCACCGGCGAAATGATGTGGCTCAACCAGGAGAAGCTGCCTGGCTGCATGTACCACCGCACCGCCGTCAACGACGTTGCCCGCGTGGAGGACCGCACCTTCATCTGCTCCACCAAGGAAGAGGACGCCGGCCCCACCAACAACTGGAAATCCCCCCAGGAGATGCATGGCATGCTGACCCCCATGTACTACGGCGTCATGGAAGGCAAGACCATGTACGTGATTCCGTACTCCATGGGCCCCATCGGCTCCAAAATGTCCAAGGTCGGCGTGGAAGTCACCGACTCCATCTACGTTGTCCTGAACATGGACATCATGACCCGCGTTGGCAAACGCGCTTTTGAGCAGCTGGGCGACGAGTCCAACGACTTCGTCCGCGGCCTGCACGCCAAAGCGGATCTGGATGACAAGAAACGCTACATCGTTCACTTCCCGGAGGAGAACACCATCTGCTCCATCAACTCCGGCTACGGCGGAAACGTGCTGCTGGGCAAAAAGTGCTTTGCGCTGCGCATCGCTTCCTACCAGGGCAAGAACGAAGGCTGGATGGCTGAGCATATGCTCATCCTGGGCATCGAGAATCCCCAGGGCGAAACCAAGTATATCTGCGCTGCGTTCCCCTCTGCCTGCGGCAAGACCAACCTGGCTATGCTGATCCCGCCGGAAGTTTACGCCAAGCAGGGCTATAAGGTCTGGACTGTCGGCGACGACATCGCCTGGCTGCGTCAGGGCGACGACGGCCGCCTGTGGGCCATCAACCCCGAGAACGGCTTCTTCGGCGTTGCGCCCGGCACCAACCTGAAATCCAACCCCAACGCGCTGCACACCACGGAAAAGGGCACCATCTTCACCAACGTTGCCCTGAACAACGACGACAATACCGTCTGGTGGGAAGGCCTGGACAAGAACCCGCCCGTCAACGCCACCGAGTGGAAGGGCGCCAAGGTCAACGGCCCCGAGTATGTGGCTGCCGGCAACAAGCTCGCGCATCCCAACTCCCGATTCACCGCTCCCGCCAAGAACTGCCCCTGCGTCAGCCCCGAGTTTGACAATCCCCAGGGCGTTCCGATCTCCGCTATCGTTTTCGGCGGCCGCCGCGCGAAAACCGCTCCGCTGGTTTACCAGTCCTTTGACTGGAAGCACGGCACCTTCGTCGGCTCCATCATGGCTTCCGAAACCACCGCTGCCGCTGCCGGCGCCGTCGGCGTCGTCCGCCGCGACCCCATGGCGATGCTGCCCTTCTGCGGCTACAACATGGGCGACTACTGGCAGCACTGGCTCGACATGGGCGAGAAGCTGGGCGACAAGGCTCCCAAGATCTTCAACGTCAACTGGTTCCGCACCGACGATGAAGGCCACTTCATCTGGCCCGGCTTCGGCGACAACATGCGCGTCCTGATGTGGATCCTCGCCCGCTGCGACGGCACTGCCGACGCGGTGGAAACCCCCATCGGTTATGAGCCCAAGCCCGAGGACATCAACATCGAGGGCCTGAAGGATGTCACCATCGACACCATCAAGGAACTGCTGAGCGTGGACAAGGAGTCCTGGATGGATGACATCACCCACGAAGGCACCGGCATCGAAGCCTTCTACGCCAAGTTCGGCAGCAAGCTGCCCGCCGAAATGCGCAAGCAGCTGGATGCTCTGAAAGCGAGACTCGCGTAATTTCTTCCCCCCTTTTGAAACGGCACAGCTCCCCGGCTGTGCCGTTTCGGCGTATTCGGGGGCGGAAAAGCCCGCGGAACAGCGGCTTTCAGCGAAAATCGTACGATATTTTACATTTTATACACGACTTTCCAAGGAAAATGGGATACAATAGAATCTGGAATCAAAAAGGAGGGCGCGCGGAATGTTCGGCTACATCAAGCCCTATAAGCCGGAGCTGAAGGTCAAGGAATTCGACACCTACCAGGCGGTTTACTGTGGCCTCTGCCGCCAGCTCGGGGAGGCTTTCGGGCCCTTCGCAAAGCTGACGCTCAGCTACGATTTCACCTTCCTCGCCATGGCCGCCATGGCGCTGCGGGAGGAGTTCTGCGGCTTCGGGAAGGCGCGGTGCATGGCAAACCCTCTGAAGAAAAAGGTCTGCGCGGTTCCCTGCGGCGACCTTTCCTTTGCGGCGGGCTGCGCCATGATCCTGTTCTACCACAAGCTGCGGGACAACATCGCGGATACCCGCGGGCCCAAAAAGCTGCCCTATTACCTGCTCCTGCCCTTTGCGGCGGGGGCGCGGAAAAAGGCGGTGAAGCGCTGGCCCGAGGTGGACGGGATTTTTTCCCAGATGATGCGGGAGCAGGCGGAGCTGGAAGCGGCGCGCACCCCCAGCGTGGACCGGGCCGCCGAGCCCACCGCCGCCGCCATGTCCCGGATGGTGCAGCTTCTGGCCGAGGATGAGACCCAGAAGCGGGTGCTCGCCCGGTTCGGATACCTGCTGGGGCGGTGGATTTACCTGATGGATGCGCTGGACGACCTGGAGGACGACCGGAAAAGCGGGGGCTACAACGCTTTCCTGCTCCGGCTGGGGGACGAGCCCCCCACCGACGAGAAACTCCGGGAGCTGCGGGAGTACGGGAAAGGCGTCCTGAACGTAACGGTGGCGGAAATGGGCGTTACCTATGAACTGTTGGAGCTTCGGCGCTATAAAAGCATCCTGGACAATATTTTGTATCTCGGCCTTCCCCACTCGGCGGAGGAAATGCTCCGGCGGGAAGGGAAGAACGGAAAAAAACGGGCCCTGCCGGAAGCAGACGGCAGCCTGGACGGGGCCAATCAGACCGGCCGTCAATGAATGGAGGCAACAATGGCTGTCACAGATCCTTATAAGGTATTGGGCGTTTCGCCGAATGCGTCGGAAGAGGAGGTGAAATCCGCTTACCGGCAGCTTGTAAAGAAGTATCACCCGGATAACTATGCAGACAGTCCTCTGGCCGACCTTGCAAACGAAAAGATGCAGGAGGTCAACGAGGCGTACGACATGATTATCAACCGGCTGCGGGCAAACGGACAGAGCAGTTCTCAGGGTTCCAATGCGTCGGGCGGCTCCTACTACGGCGGCCAGCAGCAGTCCGGCTACGGCGGTTACGGCGGCTATGCCGGGCAGACCTCCGGACAGATGAACGACATCCGCCGGCTGATTCAGCAGAACCGTCTGGTGGAGGCGGAGGAGCTGTTGGACGGCACGCCGGTGCGCAGCCGGGACGGCGAATGGTACTTCCTGAAGGGGACCATTTTCTTCCAGCGTGGATGGCTGGACGACGCCATGAACCATTTTTCCACGGCCTGCCGCCTGAACCCCAATAATCCGGAATACCGGGCCGCCATGAACCGCATGATGTGGCAGCAGCAGGGGAACATGGGCTCCCCCAACGGCTCCTACCGCACCAGTCCGGACGCAGCGGGGATGAGCGCCTGCAACTGCTGCTCCAACCTCATCTGTGCCGACTGCTGCTGCGAATGCATGGGCGGCGACCTGATTCCCTGCTGCTAAGGAGGGATCTTTTTTGAAAAGAACCAATCGGGTCGCGCTGGGCGGGCTGATGGCCGCGCTGAGCCTGACGGCGATGATGATGACCGGCCTGATCCCCATGGCGGATTTCGCGCTGCCGGCCATTGCCGGGCTGTTCCTGGTGCCCATCGTGGTGGAAGCGGGGTACAAGGCCGCCTGGCTTTGCTACGGCGCGGTGGCGCTGCTGTCCATTATGCTGGCGCCGATGAAGGAATGCGCGCTGTACTACACCGCGTTTTTGGGCTTTTACCCCATCGTCAAATCCTGGCTGGAGATGAAAAACAGCCGGGTGCGGGAATGGGTGCTTAAAATTTTACTGTTTAACGCCTGTCTGGCGGTGATTGTGCTTGCCGCCTGGCTGGTGTTCCGGTTCCCCGGGTTTGCAGAGCTGTTTGAAGAAGCCTGGTGGGTGCTGGCCGGAGGGCTCGTTTTGTTCAACGCTGTGTTTGTGGTGTACGACATCGCCCTGACGCAGCTCATTTCCGCCTATATGCGCTGGTTCCGCCCGCGGTATATCCGGAAGATTTTCAAATAAGGACAATTTTTCAGCAAGCGCCCGGGATTTCCCGGGTGTTTCTTGATATGGAGGGGGACAGATATGATTCCGGAAATCAGCAGCCGGAGAAGCATCCGGCAGTTCACAGGGGAACCCGTTTCCCGGGAGGAAATCCTGGCGGTGCTGGAGGCGGGGAACCGCGCGCCCTCGGCCAAAAACCGGCAGCCCTGGCGTTTTCTGGTTCTGACGGGGAAGGCCAAGTCGGAGGCGGTGGAAGCCATGCGGCGGGGAATCGAACGGGAACGGCAGGGGAACGCGATGCTTCCCGGCAGCGCCCGGCACCTGGCCGGGGCGGAATACACCGCCCGGATTATGGAGCAGGCGCCGGCGCTCGTATTGGTTTCCAATCCCCTGGGAAACCCGCCGGACCGGCCGCTCAGCCCGGAAGAGCGGGTGTATGAGCTCGCCAATCTGCAGTCGGTGGGGGCGTGCGTGGAAAATATCTGCCTGGAAGCGGAGGCGCGGGGGCTGGGGAGCCTTTGGATCTGCGACATCTTTTTCGCCTATGAGGAGCTTTCCCGCCTGGCGGGGATGGAAGGGGAGCTGGCAGCCGCGGTGGCGCTGGGACATCCCGCCGAGCACCCTGCCTCCAGGCCGCGCAGAAAGCTCGCCGATATTGTGGAATGGAGGGAGGACTGAGTTATGGACGCGGCGCAGAGACGGGAAGAAATTTTGACCATCCTGCGGGAGAGCGGCCAGCCGGTGAGCGCATCGGCCATCGCGGCCAGGGTCCATGTGAGCCGCCAGATTGTGGTGGGGGACGTGGCGCTGCTGCGGGCGTCCGGCGCGGAGATCCAGGCAACCCCCCGGGGCTATCTGCTCAAGGGGAGCGAGGATACGGAGGGACGGCGGCTTTACACCATCGCCTGCTGTCATGACAGGGAGCATCTGGCGGAGGAGATGTACACCGTGGTGGACAACGGCGGGGCGCTGCTGGACGTCATTGTGGAGCATCCGGTTTACGGGCAGATTGTGGGGGAGCTGCACGTCTTTTCCCGGTACGACGTCAATCTGTTTGTGGAAAAGCTGGAGAAGAATCACGCCTCCCCGCTGTGCAACCTGACGGAGAATACCCATCTCCACACCCTGGCCTGCCGCACGGAGGAGGATTACCGGCGGATTTTGGAGGAACTGGACAAAAAAGGATTTTTGCTGCGGCGATAATTGTCCGGCTTCCGGCTTGACAAATGAAGGGAAATCCTCTAAACTGATAGGTGTCATGACAGTGTGTCGTGACATAAAATGAATTGTTTGGAGGAACCCTGTTATGACCCGAGCCATGAATATGTCGAGGCTGCAGAAGATGGTAATTGCGGCGCTGCTGTGCGCCATTGGGATTTTAATCCCCCTGATTTCGCCCATAAAAATTACGCTGGACCCCATGTCCTTTACCCTGGGGAGCCATGTCGCCATTTTTGTCGCCATGTTTGTGTCCCCGGCGGTGGCGCTGTGCGTGGAATTGGGCACAACGCTGGGATTCCTGCTGGCGGGATTTCCTCCTGCCGTGGTTTTGCGGGCGCTGGTGCAGGTGTTTTTCGTGGCGGCCGGCGCTTATTGGCTCCGGAAAAAGCCGGACACGCTGAATCACTGGGGCTCCATGAGCCTTTTCCTGCTGGCGACGGGGCTGCTCCACGCGGTGGCCGAGGCGCTGGTTTCCACATGGTTCTACTTCGGCGGGAGCATTGACCAGAGCAAGGGTTTCTTTACGACCATCATTCTGCTGGTGGGCGTCGGCACCCTGGCCCACCACGTTGTGGATTTTGTGATTTCCTACGTCATTTGGAGACCGGTGAGCCGGATTGTGAAAATTCCCACCAGCGTGCGGTTCCAGAAAGTGACAAAGTCGGCGGAACATTGAGATAGGACAAACCCGGCAGGACGCCGGGTTTTGTTTTATAATACAGTTTTGTTGCAAACAGGTGGAGTTTTGTGGTATAATAACACGGAAAGGTGGTGCGCTCTTGATGAGGCTTCTGCGAGGTAACGGCCCGGTGCAGGGAATCTGACAGCGGTGTGCACCGGGTTTTGGAATCGCTGCCGGCAGACTGCACCGGTTTTGAGGAAAATAAAACCGAAAAGGAGCAGTCCGTTATGAACGATCAAAACTTGACAAAAATCTGGAAACAGGAAGAAGAATCGGCCCGCATCCGCGGATGGGATTTTTCCCACCTGGACGGCCGTTATGCAGAAGGAGCGGACATCCCCTGGGATTACCGGGCGGCTGTCCAAAGCTGTTTGTCTCCGGAGATGCGGCTTTTGGACATTGACACGGGAGGCGGGGAGTTTCTGATGAGCCTTGGCCACCCATATGAGAACACCAGCGCCACCGAAGGCTATCCGCCCAACGCGGCTTTGTGCCAAGAAACCTTAGCGCCTTTGGGGATTACTTTCCGGGAGGCGGCGGATGTTGAGCAGCTGCCCTTCCCGGATGAATCCTTCGACGTTATCATCAACCGCCACGGGGATTTTTTCCCGCCGGAGCTGTTCCGGCTATTGAAGCCCGGCGGGGTGTTTGTCACCCAGCAGGTGGGGGCGGAAAACGACCGGGAGCTGGTGGACCTGCTCCTTCCGGGGACGGAAATCCCCTATCCGGAGCAATACGCGGAAAAAGCTGCCGGAAGGTTCCGGGAGGCGGGCTTTGAGGTCCTGCAATGCCGGGAATTTTTCGGGACCATCCGCTTTTACGATGTGGGCGCCCTGGTGTGGTTTGCCCGGGTGATCCCGTGGGAATTCCCCGGCTTCTCCGTGGATTCCTGCCGGGAAAATCTCTGGAAAGCCCAGGAAATACTGGAACAGCAGGGAGAAATCCGGGGCAGAACCCACCGCTACCTGCTGGCGGCCCGGAAACCTGTTTCAACCATTTTTTAAAGGAGGATACACGATGAGTACGCCAACCCCTCACATCGGCGCGAAAGCCGGTGAAATCGCCCCCGTCGTCCTGATGCCCGGGGACCCGCTGCGGGCCAAATGGATTGCGGAGAATTTTCTGGAAAATCCCGTCTGCTACAGCGAGGTCCGGGGGATGCTGGGCTTTACCGGAACATACCGCGGAAAGCCGGTATCCGTTCAGGGCAGCGGCATGGGCTGCCCCTCCATGGGGATTTACTCCCACGAGCTTTTTGCCTTTTACGGGGTGGAAGCGATAATCCGGGTGGGGTCCGCGGGGGCCCTCCAGGATCATCTGGACATCGGCGACCTGGTGATTGCCCAGGGAGCCTGCACCGATTCCAATTATCCCTCCCGGCTCGGGGCGCCGGGGCTGTTCGCCCCCATCGGGGACTTCGGGCTGATTTGCCGGGCGGCGGATGCCGCGGTAAAAAAAGGCGTCCATTATACGGTGGGGAATGTTCTTTCCAGCGACTGCTTTTATGTGGACGACCCGGAAAACCTGCCCTCCTGGCGGAAAATGGGGGTGCTGGCGGTGGAGATGGAGTGCGCCGCCCTGTATGCCAACGCGGCCCGGCTGGGCAAAAAGGCGCTGGGCATCCTGACCATTTCCGACTGCCCCTTTAAGGGGACCGCCACCTCGGCCGAGCACCGCCAGAACGGGATGCGGGACATGATCGAGGTGGCGCTGGAGCTGGTCTGATGGAAGAAATGAGAATCGAATTGGCCCGGGCGGCGCTGGAAGCCCGGAAGAATGCTTATTGTCCCTACTCCCATTTTGCGGTGGGGGCGGCGGTTTTAGTAAAATCCGGGAAGATTTATACCGGATGTAACATTGAAAACGCCACGCAGGGTCCCGGCGTCTGCGCAGAACGGGCGGCTCTTTATAAGGCGGTGTCCGAAGGGGAACGGGAATTTGCGGCCATCGCTGTGGCAGGAGGGCCGGAAGGGCAGGAACCGGACGGCTTCTGCCCGCCCTGCGGGGTCTGCCGCCAGACGCTGGCGGAATTCTGCGCCGGGGAGATGCCGGTGATTTTGGTGAAGAGTTTGGAGGAAACCGAAGTTTTCCGGCTGGAAGAACTGTTCCCCCTGGCCTTCAGCATGCGGTGAATCCCGCTGCCTGTTGGTGCATTTGCAAAAATTGCGTAGGGGCGAACTGTGTTCGCCCGGGAATTACCCGAAACGGTATGTTTTTGTGGGCGAACGCAGTTCGCCCCTACAAAATGACGCCTGTTCAATGTGGTTAAACAATGCAGGGGGCGGTGTCCGGCATATTGTAGGGGCGCGCATTTCACGCCCGGGATTCCCCCAAAATGGAGAAAGGAGTGATTTCCATGGTTATGGAAGAAATCATCCGGAAAAAACGGGACGGCGGGAAGCTGTCTCCGGAGGAAATCCGGTTTGTTGTGCGGGGGACGGTGGATGGAAGCGCCCCGGATTACCAGCTGTCGGCCCTGTTGATGGCCATCTGGTTCCGGGGCATGGACCCGGAGGAAACCGCCTGCCTTACCATGGAAATGGCGGATTCCGGGCCCCGGGCCGACCTTTCCCGGATCCCCGGCTTTAAGGTGGATAAGCATTCCACCGGCGGGGTGGGGGACAAAACCACGTTGGTGGCTGTTCCCATTGCGGCGGCCTGCGGCGTCCCCTGCCCCAAAATGTCCGGCCGGGGGCTGGGGCACACCGGCGGCACAGCCGACAAGCTGGAGGCCATCCCCGGCTTCCGCACCGGCCTGACGGAGCGGGAATTTTTTGAAACGGTGGAACAGGCGGGTCTAAGCCTCATGACCCAGACCGGGGAGGCGGCCCCCGCCGACAAACGGCTGTACGCTTTGCGGGACGTCACCGCCACGGTGGACTCCCTGCCCCTGATTGCCGCATCGGTCATGAGCAAGAAAATTGCCTCCGGCTGCGGCGGCGTGGTGCTGGACGTCAAGGCGGGAAGCGGCGCGTTTATGCCGGACGTCCAAAGTGCTCAAAAACTGGCCCGGCTCATGTGCCAAATCGGGGAGCAGGCGGGGTTAAAGGTTTCCGCCCTGATTACCAACATGGACGAGCCTTTGGGCAATACCGTGGGCAACGCCATCGAGGTGGAGGAAGCCATGGACGCCCTGCAAGGGGGCGGCCCGGCGGATTTGCGGGAGCTTTCCCTGGCGCTGGCGGCGGAGATGGTGTTCCTGGCCGGGAAAGGTTCCAGAAAATTCTGCCGGAAAATGGCGGAGGAAGCCCTGGAGTCCGGCAGGGCCTTCCGGCGCTTCCAAAAGATGGTTTCCTGTCAGGGGGGCGACCCGGAGGCCCTTCGGCGGCCCTTCCCTCTGGGGGAATTTACCATGGACATTTTGGCGGAGCAGGACGGGTTCCTCACCCGGATGGAGGCGGCCGAAATCGGCCGGGCGGCGGTGCTTCTGGGGGCCGGGCGTTCCCGGAAGGATGAGCCCATCGATCTGAAAGCGGGCATCCGGATTTTCAAAAAGACCGGGGATTTTGTCCGGAAAGGGGATGTTTTGGCCGAGCTTTACGCTTCCAAAGAATCTTTGCTGGCGCAGTCGGCGGAAAAGTACCGGAACGCCCTGACCTTTGGGACGGAGAAGCCGGAGCTGCCGCCTTTGATTGCCGGGAGGATTGGGGGGTAGGCCCTATGCTGAAACGGTCGAAAAAGTTCTGGGCTTTTGTTTTGATTGCCGTCCTTTCCGCGGCGCTTCTGGCGTTCCTTTATCAAAACTGGCTGGTATCCCAGCAGGTGGAAGCGGCGGAACAAGAGGTCCGGGACCATCTGGAACGGGTGAGCTTTGATGTGGACGGGGAAATCTGGGAAGTTTCGGTGGAGGACCCCGGGCTGATGGAAGCGCCTTCCGGCGAGGACGACACCACAAGGCTCCGTCCTGTGATCCGGGCGGAAAATCCGTCCGGTGAGAGCCTTACCTACTTGTACGGCTCCAATCTCTATGTGGGAGAAGATGTTTTTGAAGCCGGCAGCCTGTCCTGGCTTTGGCAGCTGTATGACAGGTTCCTGTCCGTCTATACGGAGGAAGTGCTGAAGATTTCCCCGGTTGGATATTCTTCACTCTGTATGGATGAGGGACAGGGATTCGGGTTTGATGGGGAAGTGTTCCGGAAAACGGTTTTTGAGTATGGAAGGGAACGGCTGAACGTGCAGTTTGTGAGCCAGAAATTCACCGTTTCGCCGGGACAGCCCATTGTGATCCCAATTCACTGCGTTGTGCCGTAGCCGGGGATTATAAAAGAGCAGGAACTGTGAGCCCCTGCCCCGGAGAAGCCGTCCGCAGCTCCGCTGACTGCCGGGCGGGCTGGTGATGAAGGCAGCGATTGAGACATGGAAAGGAGGAGTCTTTATGCCAAGACCAGGAGGACCGGGGAGAGGGCCGGGCGGACCGCGCGGCTTTGGAGGAAGAGGACCGGGACGTCCCGGCGGACCTTTCAGGGGCCCGGGGAGGATGCCGCCGCCTCCGCCGCCGAGAAGGCCGTTCGGGGGGCCGCGTCCGCCGAGAGGTTGTCTCGGATGCGCAATCCCGATGGCGGTTTCCGCGATTGCGGTTGCGGGAGCAGCTGCGGCGCTGATCGGCATGCTGCTGTGAAAAAACGGACTGAGGAAAACAGCCGGGGATGGGCGCGGCGCTGCTCCCCGGCTGTTTTCATGGGAAAATCCCCAATTTTTTTGTGAATTTGTGGACAAAAAGCCGGGGCACTGCCAAAACTTTTCAGAGCGCTTGACTTTTCTTTGCAATAAAACTATAATAAAAAA
>DVFM01000107.1 GCA_018713245.1 Candidatus Merdivicinus intestinavium | reverse complement strand
TGGGAATCGCCTTTTCCGGCGGCCAGACCAGCGTAAGCGGCGTGGCCATCCCGGTGTGGCTGATGCTGGTGTGCAGCGTGGTCATGGGTCCCGGCACCAGCGTCGGCGGGGAAAAGATTATCAAATCTGTGGGCATGGACATGGTGAAGCTGGAAAAATACCAGGGCTTTTCCGCCGACCTGGCCGCGGCTTTCTGCCTGCTGCTGTCCAGCCTGTTCGGCATCCCGGTGTCCACCACCCACACCAAAACCAGCGCCATCATGGGCGTCGGCGCAGTCCGCCGCATCTCGGCCATCAACTTCGGCGTCGTCCGGGAAATGATGCTCACCTGGATTTTCACCTTCCCGGGCTGCGGCCTTATCAGCTTCGTCATCGCCAAAATTTTTCTGCTGTTATTTTAATGAATAAGAATTGAGGGGAAATTATGTCTAAAAAACAGGAATCCTATTATTTTCAGAATTTCATCGTCTGCGCGGAGTACGCTTACCAGGCGGCATGCCTGCTTAAGGAAACCATGAACGATTTCAATGCGGAATCCCTCCAGCAGAAAATGGACGACATCCACAAGGTAGAGCACGCCGCCGACCTGAAGAAGCACGACCTGCTGAACACCCTGGTCAAGGATTTCATCACCCCCATCGAGCGGGAGGATATCCTTCAGGTGAGCCAGAACCTGGACGACATGACCGACAAAATCGAGGACGTCCTCATTAAAATCTACTATAACCGCATCACCGCCATCCGCCCCGACGCGCTGGCGCTGATGGACGTCATCATCCGCTGCTGCGAAGCGGTCCAGAATCTCATGCGGGAATTTGCGGACTTCAAGCGCTCCAAGCAGATTCATGACCATATTGTCAGCATCAACACCATGGAAGAGGAAGCGGATAAGCTCTTCATCACCTGCATGTACGACCTCCACGACACCTGCAAGGATCCGCTGGAGGTCATCGGCTGGCGGGAAATCTACATTTACCTGGAAAAATGCGCCGATGCCTGCGAGCATGTGGCCGACATCGTCGAAAGCGTCATCATGAAAAACCTGTAAAATATTATCCGAATCGGAACCGGCGTGCAGACTGCGCCGGTTCCCTTTTCTTTTTTTGGAAATGATACGCCTGCGGATGGTTTCAGCCGGTTCCGGAAAGAATTCTGCCCGAAGGCGCGGCATTTTGACTTCCGGTAACTGTATTCCCGGATTTCTGCACAGAAAAGCCCCGGCCCGGGACAGTTCCGGGGCCGGGGCGGCTTTTATGCGGCGCGCAGCCGGTCAGCCGTTTTTCCGGGCGGTATCGATGAGCGCCTTGAGGTTTTCGTAGGGGACGTCGGTCTGGATTCCCTGGGAAGAACAGGTGATGTAGCCGCCGTTTTCGCTCATCAGGTCGATGACCCGCTGGGCTTCCGCTTCCACCTCCGCGGGGGTGCCGAAGGGCAGGACGCCCTGGGTGCTGATGCCGCCCCAGAAGGTGAGATATTTTCCGTAGTTGTCCTTCAAAAACTTCAGATCCATGCATTCCGGCTGGACAGGGTTCAGGATATCCACCCCCAGCTCCACCAGGTCCTCCATCACCCGGAGGATGCAGCCGCAGGAATGGACCATCACGTCCTTGCCGGCACTGTGAATCAGGTCGTACTGCACCTTTTCCCCCTTCTTAATCATGGTGCGCCAGGCGTTGGGGGACATGATGAGGTCGTTTTGGGTGCCCCAGTCGCTCCCCAGAAGGATGCCGTCGTAGTAGGGGCATTTCACCGTATCCTGAAGCATCTCCATATTGTGCGCGATGATAAAGTCCAGAAGCTCCTGGGCAAATTCGGGGAATCCGGCGATGTCCGCCAGGAAGTTTTCAATGCCTCTGGTAAAATACGCCTTTTCCCAGTGGCTTCCATAAATCAGGCAGCCGATATAAACGCCGTATTTCTCCTGAATATATTGGGCCTGCCGGGTGAAGGCTTCCTGGTCTCCGGAACGGACAATCGGCGGCATCTCGGCGGGCGCTTCGTCCGGGTTCTTGTAGGACTCCGGCATGTGGTCGTAATCCCAGCCCCACCAGGCGGTGGGGACGCTGATCATATAATTTCCGATGGAGAGGGCAATGGCCTGGTCCCGGGTGATCCGGCCGTTTTTGTAGTCCTCCTGCACCTCCGCATTATAATAGTCCTGCATCAGCTGATCGCCGTAGGCTTCCGACGCCTCGCCGGTCAGTTCGATACAGTAGGGGACCTTGTCCGTTTTTTCATGGCGCAGGGCCTGTTTCACATAATCACGTTTGTTCAATGTTGATCATTCCCTTCAAAAAGGTGCAAAGCCGGTTCCGGATGGAGCCGGCTTTTCCACAAAGCTCAGTCAAGATGGTAGAATTCTTCCATGTCCGCCCACCATTCCTCGGGTCCGGCGGTATCCAGCTTCTGCTGGCAGGGTTTGCAGACCGCCCACCATTCCTGGGTGCGGGGGTCGTCGGCCATTTTCTGCATATCGGCCTCATAATCCTCCCCGACATACTCGAAATAGCTGAACAGATAGCCGTCCCGGTAGTAGATGGAATAATTTTCGATATTGCATTCCTTGATCTTGGCGTTAATTTCCGGCCAGACCGCCGCGTGGAGCTTTCGGTATTCCTCCAGCTTTTCCGGGCGCAGCCGGATCATCTGTCCCACCCGTTTCACTGCAATTCCTCCAATTCTCTGCGGATTCTCTCCCAGTCCAGGGGATACCGCCCGTAATCCCGGGCCAGCTCTACCATGTAGGCGTAGTCCTCCGGGTTCACGCCGCTGGACACCGAGTGGTCGGACTGGCAGATCCACCCGCCGCCCCGGGCGGCTTCCAGCTTGCGGAGCAGCATCCTTTTGATTGCCCTGCGGTCGCCGCTTTCCAGCACCCGCACGTCCATATTGCCCGCAAAGGCCAGCCGGTTTCCGTAGGGTTCCTTGAGAGCCGCCACATCCAGGCCCGCCTTGGCTTCCACAGGGTTGTAGCCGTCCAGGCCCATCTCGATCAGGTCCTCATAAATGGCGGTGGCGTTGCCGCAGCCGTGGTAAATGACCAGCAGGCCCTCCTGATGGCACCGCTCGATGGCCTTTTTCACAATGGGCTTGAAATACTTCCGCCACACCGCGGGGCTGAACAGCATGCCGTTGACATAGGCCACATCCCCCCAGATGTAAAACCCGGACAGGCGGCCGCGGCTTTCCTGAATCTGCTGCTCCAAAAGCTCCAGCAGGAAAGTGCCGATCCGCTCCACCATGGCCCCGAACAGCTCCGGTTCCAGCAGCATCCAGTACAGGGCGTTTTCGGTGCCGATGCAGTGCCAAAGGTACTCGTAACCCTCGCAGATGGAGCCGAACACCGGGAAATCCCGGCAGTAGGCGTCCACCCGCTCGTTCCAGCTAGGCGTATTCCGGCGCAGGGCGTCCCCCACGCCGTTGATCTGGTCGTCCCCGCTGCGGTAAAGGCGCCGGGGGTCCAGGCCGGATTCGATGACGAAATCCGCCATCTCCTCCGGTTCCCTGACGCTGAAGGAGTCGAAATGCGGCATGGGGAAGTCCTTGCTGCGGCGGATTACCGCGCCGAAGCCGGTCCGCACCCGGATATTCTCCCCGTCGTCCTCCAGGATTTCAAAGTCCCGGATCACGGGGTCCATATTGGGGTCCACCACCACATAATCCAGGTCGAATTTCCGGTAAAGGTCCACGTCCTCGCCCCAAAGCGCCCGGGCTTTCTTCACAAACCCCGTCCAGAAGAAATCGGACACGGGGATGCGGTCCCCTTCCCGATGCTCCAGCGCCGCCCGGAGGCGGTTAAGCTTTTCCTGCTTGCTCATGCTCTGACCTCCTCTCAGCAATCCTCCCGCAGAAGCAGTTCCTCTCCGGGCTGCATGGAAACGCAGATCACCGCGTCCTCATAACAGCGCCCGTTCTGATCGACAGCCCGCCGCCAGGGGTTTTTGAGCTGCATTGTTCCGCCCTGTTCGCTGATAATCCGCGCCCGGTTTACCCGTCCTCCGGCGCAGCCGGCGTCCACCAGGAAGGACCCTTTGGTCCGCAGGGAGCAGAAGGACGCTTCCCGCTGCATATCCCAGTTGGGGAACAGCTCGATGGTATCCGTGTGGCCTTTGAGCAGGCACTCGTCGATGACCGCGTAGAGGGAGAAATTTTCGATCCAGATGCCCATGCGGGCCATGAATTTCAGGTCGGTGGTGTCGGCATACCGCCCGCCGGACAGCGTCGCGTTGTCGGTCGCCGTGCCGTTCGGCAGCAGGCAGTAGCGGATGTGGCGCTTGAATTTTTCCAGATCCAGCATCCCCAGCCGCGCGCCGATGAAGTTGTAGAACACCAGATCGTTCCCGCCTTCATTATAGTGGTGGCGCCAGGACCGGCGGGCAACCTCCAGTTCGTGGGCGGAGGAGCTCTGAGGGTCGATGTCCTCGCCGGGGAAAATGGCCATCAGGTTGGTGGGGACGTTGTAGACGGTGTTGTCCGGGTCCTCGCTGGCTACGCTGAGGAATACCTCGCCCCAGCGGGACTGGGCGGTGGGGTAATCCGGGAAGCTGCCCAGAATTTTCCGGATGGAGCCGGTGAGCTCCGCTTCCTCTTCCTCCAGCCCCAGATCGGCGGCCGCCTGCAGGACCGCCCGGAACAGGAATTTGGTCAGGGTCAGGTCGGCGATGCCGTCCAGATTTTTGTCGAAGCCCTTGCTCAGGCCGTACAGTTCCGGCACGATGGTGGGGAAAAGATGGTACTTTCCGTCTTTGGGGCCGGCCCCCTCCCGGGTCATATAGCCCACCAGGAACCGGGCCGCCTCCCGCAGGACGGGGTAGATGCGCTCCCGCAGAAGGGTTTTGTCCCCGGTGTAGGTGTAATGCCACCAGAGGCTCTGGACCGTCCAGGGGGTTTCAAAGATTTCCCAGCCCCAGTCGGGGGAGGGATACGGCATCACCGTCATGGGGACGGGATAGGCCGAATGGGGGAAACAGGCCCCGTCCAGGCCGTAAAAATCCCTGGCCCAGGCGCGGGAGACCGGGAGCAGCTCCTCCGTCAGCCGCAGGTAGGGCAGATGCTGCTCCAGCCGGTTGGCCCCCATCAGGCCCCAGAACACCTGCTGGGTGTTGTAGTTCAGGTGGTAATCCCCGTGCCAGGCGGTGCCGATATCCCGGTACATCCAGTTGGCGAACAGGCCGGGGCAGCGGGTGTCTTTTGCCAGAATGCAGCGGATAAAGTAGGTGTTGTGGTACCAGATCTGCTCCAGGAATTCGTCCGCCAGGGAAACGCCGGAATGTTCCCAGTATTCCGCCCAGCTCCGGGACGCCTTGTCCAGCTCCTCGCCGAAGGAGCCGCCGCCCGGTTCCGCCGCCGCGGCAGCCTCCTCGCAGAAGCCCTCCGCAATCTCCACCGCAATCTGGGTCATGCCGGAAACCCGGGTGTCCAGCCCGCCGTTTGCCGCCGTCCCGTCCATGCGGTACAGGACCGAAAAGCCCTTGTCCACCCGGGGGCGGGGCTCTCCGGCAAAGCCGTTGTAGGGCAGCAGCTGGAAAAAGCCGTTGTCCCGCACTTCGTAAGCGGGGAGGCCGGCGTCCGGCTCATGGGGAATGAGGCGGATGCGGTAAAAGAGGGGCGTTTCCTGTCCGTAAGCGTCCACGGTCCGGCAGTACACTCGGTCCGCATCCTGAGTGACAAAAATCTCCGCCCGGTATTCTTCCCCCAAAGCGCTGCGCAGCAAAACGGTCAGCAGCCCGTTGGAAATATCCAGGGAATGCCCCAGCACTTCGTATTCCTTCCGGTCAAAGAAAAGGTACAGGCAGGAAGCCGGATAAGGCCGGGGGTAGAGGTAATCGTGGTAGGAGGCGGTGACCTCCTCCACATATTTCTGATACCAGGCTTCATCGTGAACGTCGCCGGGGGCGGCGCAGATTTTGTCCCAAATCTCCCGGAAGGTGCCGATTTTATCCTTGTGGCCTTCCTCTATGCGGATATCCCAGATATTGTTGTGGCCGAAATAGAGGACAATGGCGTCCGGCCTGGTGCAGACATTGACGCCCAGGCCGCCGTTTCCCAGCAGCGCCCCCTCAAAGAAGTCCGGGGAGGCAATCTCCCGGGTGGTGGGGTGTTTTTTTGCGATGGAAAGAATATCGCTTTTTCGCATGGCAAAACCCTGCCTTTCCGTTTTATTTTCTCATGAAGGAGAAGGGGATGGTTTCCCCCGCCTTCGCGGAAACCTTCTGTTCCTGACCGAAGCAGCGCAGCAGCAGCTCGCCGTCGCTGCCCGCGGTGACGGAACCCGTCACCGTCCCGGCGTCCCACTTGGCGGAAACCGTATGGCCGCCGTAAGCCCGCATGCCGGAGAACTCCCCGGTTTCCCAGTCCGCCGGGACAGCCGGCAGGATCCGCAGCACGCCGTTGTAGCTCTGCATCAGCATTTCCGCCACAGCCGCCGTAAACCCGGTGTTGCCGTCCAGCTCGTAAATGCCGCCGGTGACGGAGGTGGTGGGTCCCTGGTGGGTAATCATCATGTTTTCCCGGCTCAGGAAGGCGATCATGGGTTTGACAAACTGCCCCGCCTTTTCCCGGTCCAGAAGCCGGGCGTAATAGGTAATGAGCAGCGCGCCCGCCCAGTTGGCGTAAACGATGTCCTTGGCGTCCTTCCCCAGGCGGCGCGCCAGCGTCGTTTCAATGGCCGCCTTCAGCTCCGGGGATTCCGCCGGGTCGATGGCGTTGAAGGGGTGGAGGGACAGCAGGTGGGAGGTGTGCCGGTGGTCGGGGAACGCCTCGTCATAATCCTTGTGCCACTCCATCAGCTGGCCGTGCTTGCCGATGCGGTAGGGCGGCAGCTTTTTCGCGGTTTCGGCCAGCGAATCGGTGAAAGCGTCCTCTTTGCCCAGAATCGCGGCGGCTTCCCGGACAATTCCGAAGATGGTGCGGGTGACGGTGGTGTCGAAGGTGCCGCCGGCCGAAAGGTTGTGGTACTCCCCGTTCCAGAGGAAGGTGTTTTCCGGGGAATAGGAGGGAACGGTGACCAGCTCGCCGGTTTCCGGGTCCTCCATGAGGATGTCCTTCAGGAACCGGGCGCACTGGGCCAGCACGTCATAATACTCCGCCAGGAATTCCCTGTCGCCGGTGTAAAGGTAGTGCTCCCAGGTGTGGGTGGCGACCCAGCCGCCGCAGGTGACGCCGAAGCCCCAGCCCACATCCCAGCCGGGGGCAGCCCAGCCGTAGGCGTTGGAGACAGTGTGGGCGCACCAGCCCTCCGCGCCGTACAGGGCTTTTGCCATGGTCCGGCCGTTGGGCACAAGGACGTCCTTAATCCACCGGAGCAGCGGCAGGGTGCAGTCTCCCAGGCCGGTGTTTTCGGCGGGATAGTAGTTCATCTGGGTGTTGATGTCCAGATGCATGTCGTCGGTCCACTCCATCCGGCAGGCCCGGTCGTCGTTCCAGACGCCCTGAAGCGCGGCGGGCAGCAGGGAATCCGGCCGGCTGGAATTGAAGATGAGGTACCGCCCGTACTGGAAGAACAGGGCGATGAGGCCGTTGTCCCCGCCCCCCTGCTCCGCGAAGGCGCGGATGCGCTCGCCGGTGGGGAGGTCCTCCCGGGAACCGGGCATCTGGAAGGAGAACCGCCCCATCCCCGCGGAATGCTCGGCAATGTGGCCGGAACGGACGGCTTCCCAACCCTTGGCCGCCGCCTGCTCCAGGCGGGAACGGCAAAGGGCGCCGGGATCCTGTTCAAACATATCGGTGGCGGCGGTGACAAAGAGGGTCAGGTACGTGGCGTTTTCAATCACCAGCCCCCGGCGGTTCCATTCCACGGCGCCGTCGGTTTCGTAGCGCAGGCCGATTTCATAGGAAACGCCGGACAGCCCGTCGCTGTGGATAATCTCCAGCGCGCGGCCCTTTACCCAAAGCGCGCAGCCCTTTTCGTCCCATTGAGTTTTGGAAGGCTGGCTCCAGCCCTCCAGCCAGAGGCAGAGCGCGGGCATCTTCCCCTCCGCCGTCATCCGCACGCCCATCACCTTGTCCGGATTGGACAGGAAACTCTCCCGCCGGACCTTCCCCTCGGGGAACTCCAGCGTGTCCAGCGCCAGGCCGGTCTCCAGTTCCAATTCCCGGCAGACCGCAAGCGGCTGCGCTTCAACGGCGGCCGTCAGCCTGCCCATGGGCACCTGGGTTCCGTACAGCTTCTTTACGCCGGTGCAGTTTTCCAGGAGCGCGTCGGCCTCGCTGTAATGCCCCGCCAGAAGCTCCCGGCGGGCCTTCTCCATCGCTTCCCCCGCATTTTCCCGCAGCGGGCAGGCCTCCGGCCTGCCGGACCAGCAGGTATTTTCGGTCAGGTCAAACCGCCCGCCGGCGCCGCCGTAGCACATGGCCCCCATGTGCCCGTTGCCGATGGGCAGCGCCTGAGTCCATTCCTTTGCTTCCTGTCGATACCACAATTTCATAGAATCACCTTCAATGTTTCAATTCCGGGCAAGGCATAACTTCCCTTCTACACGATACCATATCCTGAACATTATATCGAGAAAAATCTATTGGTTTTTTGCATTTTTTATGGATTTTTGAGCAAAAAGAGGAGCGGCATAAAGTCCCGCTCTATGCTGCTCCTCTTGTCAGCTAATCAGCCGATGGCTGCATCAGCCATTGTACGCCTGGGAGTACAGCTCCACATAGCGATCCAGGCCGTAGCCCTCCAGCTCCTGGCAGTAGGCGTCCCACTCGTCCAGAGACCGGGCGCCGGTGATGAACATGGAGGTGTTCTGCACCACGCACTGGTTAATGTTCAGCCGCAGTTCGGCGAATTCCGCCGCATCGTCTTCACTCATAAAGACGTTATTCGGCAAAGAAACTTCAGGGTAGTAATCTTCCACGCGTTGGGTTTCCCATTCCAAACGGGCTTCATATTCCGTATTCAGCAACGGATCATCTTCACCAGAAACAGCGGGAGACCAGCCGTCACGACGTTCTTTCAGGTCAGCAGTAGGAGTTAAGAAGCCCACTTTATAGCTGTTATATTCTTTTTCTTCCTCTTCCGTTGCGTCAGCAGGCAAGTTAATAATCTGGCACTTGAAATCACCGCCGGCAATGTTCTTGGCACCAGCTTCGGGTTCCTCCCAACCATAGCCCTTCATACCGTAATGAAGAGTATAGGTCATTTCCTCACCCAAGAACCAGTCAGCCAGACGGAAAGCAGCTTCCGGATTCTCACAAGTGTCAAAAAGCACAAAACCGGAGGAGGGTAACTGGGCTGCGGGAGAAGCATAAGACTGATATCGAACACCTTCAGGCCCTTCCACAGGAGGCAATGCATGGTATTGGCTGGCGAGCTCCACATTGTTAAAGTCAAGACCCATACTCAAATGGTCAACCGTATAGCCACCGACTACTGCCACGCCATCCTCGCCGGACTGTACCTGCTGCAATAGAGAATCATCCGTCTGGGTGAAGTTCGCAGGGTCAATCAGGCCCTCGTCGTACATCATCTTAATCCATTCCAAGCCTTCCCGGTATTCATCTTTGTTCGCGATAAATTGAACCTGGTCATCTATCCAAGCCAAGAACATTCTCGGGTCGCTGGACTGGTTAACCGCTTTGCAGTCAATAAATGAGTTCATCAGCCAGTATTCCACAGCACCGGAGAAATCAATACAGCCAGTGAGACCGACTTCATCCGCCTTACCGTTGCCGTTGGGGTCCTGCGTTTTGAACGCTTTCAGAACGTTGTACAGTTCCTCGGTGGTCTGGGGCTCTTCCAGACCCAGATTTTCCAGCCACTGATAGTTGAACCACATTTTGGGATAAGCCATACAGTGCCCACATTCCGTAAACCGCGGGATACTATAAATGTTTCCATCAGGAGCAGTAATAGCATCAACGTCTTCCGGACGCAGTTCAAAAATATTCTTGATTTCCTGACCATATGTGTCAATATATTCATTTAAAGGAATAATAATTCCCTCGCTGGCACCGTAATTCATAAGCTCTGTCTTGGTCAGCATGGTGTTCCAGCTCATCATGGCGCCGTCCGGATAATCGCCGGACGCAAAGGACAGGATCATCTGCTGCTTGCCTTCCGCGCTGTAGCTGAGGAAGGTGAATTCCAGATCGATATTGGACGTTTCCTCAATATATGCCAGCAGCTTGTTGCTTTCCAAATCGGAAAGAGCTTCTTCCGTCATATCCGCTTCTGCAAAGAAATGCAGGGTAATCGGTTCTTTCACGATGGGGAATTCGCCCGCCGGGTTCACATTGCTGTCGCCTTCCGCCGAAACGCTGGAACCGCCTTCCGTACCGCCCCCGCCGGAGCCGGTCTCGGAATCATTGCAGCCTGTCATGGCGCCCAGCACCATGGAAGCCGCCAGCATGGCTACCAGGATTTTTTTCATAAAAATGCCTCCTTCTATTTTGTCCGTATCAAGCAGCCCTCCGGCTGCGCAAAAACAGATTGCTCAGCCCTTCAGCGCGCCGATCATGATGCCCTTAACAAAGTATTTCTGCACAAAGGGATAGGCGATCATAACGGGCAGGCAGCCGACTACGATGGTGGAGTACTTGAGCAGATAGCTGAACATCAGCCGCTCCTGCTGCTCCGCGATATCGCTGGGGTTCCCCATGCCCATATTCAGCACCAGGACGTCCCGCAGAACCAGCTGGAACGGATATAGATTGCGGTCACGGATGTACATCATGGCGTTAAAGTAGTTGTTCCAGATGCCGACGCCGTAGAGCAGGGCCATTACGGCGATAATCGTCTTGGAAAGCGGGATTACAATGGAAACCAGATATCGGAAGTCGCTGCATCCGTCCAGCGAAGCGCACTCGTAAAGGTCCTTGGGGATATTGGAGCTCATATAGGTGCGGACCAGCACGACGTTGTAGGCGGACAGAGCAGTGGGCAGCAAAATGGCCCACACGGTGTCCAGCATATTCAGCCTGTCAATTAACAGATAAGACGGAATCATGCCCCCGCTGAAAAACATGGTAATAATCATCAGCACCGTAATAAACGAATTGGCTTTGAAATCCTTCCGGGTGAGCGGATAGGCAAGCAGAATGGTCAGTACCAGGCTGATGAGCGTCCCCGCCACCATATAAAACAGGGACATCAGAAACGACCGCCAGACGGAAGAGGTTTCCAGAATCATCTTGTAGCCTTCGACATTGAAGCCCACCGGCCAGAACAGGACTTTACCGGCCGAAATGGCTTCCGCCGAGGAAAAAGAAGAAGCGAGGATAAAAATGAATGGAATCAATACCAGCAGCAGTGCTAAAATCAACACAATGTAGATGACTGCCATGTAAATATAGTCAGAAACGGATTTATACCAGCGGGAAGTGACCTGCCCTTCTGCAGCTTTGTTTTTTGCCATGACATTTTCCTCCTTCCCATTACCACAGGCTCGTTTCAGACACGCGCTTGGAAATCGCGTTGGCGCTGATGAGCAGGACCAGGTTGATTACCGAGTTGAACAGGCCGATTGCCGTTGAATAAGAGAATTCAAAGTTCAGCAGGCCGCGCTTGTAAATATAAGTGGAAATCAGTTCCGATACGGACAGGTTCAGGTTGTTCTGCAAAAGGTAGGTTTTCTCATACCCGATGCTCATGATGCCGCCGATGCCCATCAGCAGCATGATGGTAACTGTGGGGGCTACCGTAGGCAGGTCGATGTAGCGGATGCGTTTCAGGCGGGTGACGCCGTCCAGAATCGCTGATTCCGACAGCTGCGGGTCAATGCCCGCCAGCGCCGCGATGTATATGACCGCACTGTAGCCTGCCCGCTGCCAGACGTCCGTCCAGACGTAGATGTGGCGGAAATACTCCGGCTTCGCCATAAAGTCCACGGGGGTCCCGCCGAAAAGGCGGATGATGTTGTTGACAAGGCCGCCGTTCAGGTTGAGGAACTGCAAAATCATGCCCGAAATTACCACGACGGAAATCAGATACGGGAAAAACGTAATCATCTGGACCGCCTTTTTAAAGATAGGCTGCGCAAGCTCGTTGATGAACAGCGCCAGGAAAATCGGAACGATAAAGTTGACGATGAATGTGTAAATGCTGAGGATCAGCGTGTTGCTCAGCAGCGTGCCGAACAGCGGAGAGGACAAAAAGTTTTCAAAGTGCTCGAACCCGACCCAGGGACTTGCCAGGATTCCCTTCCGGATGGAGTAGTCCTTAAAGGCCAGGACAATGCCGCCCATGGGAATGTAGCAGAACACCAGCAGAAATATCATCGGCGGCGTCACCATGATGTAAAGCTGCCAGTTTCGGGAGAAATCCCATTTTCTTTTTGCCTTTGCGGCGTTGGGTTTTTCAATCGCTTTGTTTCGTGCCATACCCCTTTCACCTCTCACATTTTTGTCAAATAGTTTTTTGCGAAGATACGGAAATTGTGCATTTCGTTCGCTTTTCTTATGATGCATTATAGCGGCACACCCGGCTATTGTAAAGTGATGATTTTTTGGAACAGGGTATTTTTTCTTGGATTTTGAGGGTATAATTTTTATTTTTGGGCATAATTTCTGCAATTTTGGAAGGATTTCCGCCCTGCGGCCCGGTTTTGGGCAGCAAAAAAGAAGAGCCCCCTTTTCGGGGGCTCCGGCAGACGGAAAAAGGGATTATTTCGGACGGTAGCCGCTGGGCGGAATCCCCAGCTTGCGCTTAAAGGCGCTGCGGAACACATACACGCTGCTGTAGCCCACCTTTTCCGCCACCTCGGATACCGGCATCTGCTGGTCAAGGCAGCGGCAGGCGGCCTCCAGCCGCAGATCTTCCAGAAAACTGGAGAAATTCACCCCCACCTGCTCCTTAAACAGCTGGGACAGATAGGAGGGCGTCAGGCGGAAGTGGTCGGCGACATCGTTCAGGTTCAGCTGAGGCTCGCTGAAGTGCTCCTCCACATAGCGGCGGATCTCCGGGATCGGGCCGCCCGTTTTTTGCTCCCGCTCTTTTGCCAGAACGGAAGAAAGCTCCTCCAGAATTTCGGTGATCGCCTGAAACCACCGCTCCGCGCTGGGGCCGGGCTGGAGGGCCAGAATTTTCCGGCTGGCCGCCTCCCGCCGGTAGGGGTCCTCGATGCTGCCGAGCAGCTTGAGGAGGGTGCCCTTCATCTCAAAGAACAGGCAGTCCACCGCTTCGGCAGAGATATGCCGGACCTGGAAATTTTCCCGGAACACCTCGTTTAAGAGATTGGATAGGGAGACCATACCCCCCCCCGTGTCACTTCGTGTATGATCTGCATTTCGGTTTGCACGGAGTAAACGTAGGTCGGTTTGCATTCTTCCAGGTCGCTGGGCCATAAAATTTCCCGCTCCCGGGTCAAAAAACCGGTATTCATACAGGCGCAGGCTTTTTGATAGGAACTGCTGATTTCCCGCAGGGAATCCACAAATCCCCCGCCTGCAAAGCGGACCGAAACCTGGAATTCCTCGCCGATTTCCCGGCGGAAACGGGCAGCGGTGCTGTTGAGAAGCTCCGCCGCCTCCCCCTCGCCCAGAGCGCCCGTGCCAAGGATCATGGTCCGGAGCTCGAAGCTGTCGTCGTAATAATAAACGTCCGTTTTCAGTTCGGCCGCAAACTGTTTTTCGCACAGCCGCTTCATCCAGTTGATGCGGTCCATCCATCCGCCGTCGCGCTTCTGGTCCGACAGGTCAAACCGCGCCTGCAGAACCAGCAGCTTCCCCTCCAGCTTCTGGAACCCCAGCTGCTCCAGGTACCAGGACAGTTCTTCTTCCTCGGGCGGCCGGCCGGCCAGAAGCTGCCCCACAAAGGTTGTGCGCATCAGCGGCTTCTGGCGTTCCAGGCTCTGGCGCATTTCACAGCGGTTCTGATAAAGGTTCCGGATGGAGTTTTGCACATTTTGAAACTCGTTCCCCTTTTCCTCGGGAACGTCCCGGGACGCCCGGGGCTCCTCCTCCAGCCAGCGGCTCGTGATTTTGGAAATCCCGGCAATCCAGCTGCTGTTGCGCCAGGAAAGATAGAGAATCGCCGCCAATCCCACGGCCAGCACCAGCCAGGCATAAAGCCGGAGCAGGCTGCGGAAATCTTCCAAATCCGCGTAAACAGCCGCCATGGGCATACTCATCACATAGGTCCATCCGCGGTCGGCGGAGACGCTCCGCACCACCAGGGAATACTCCCCGAACAGGCTCACGTTCTCAAACGCCTCCCCGCCGGTCAGGCTTCCCCAGTTTGCCATATAGCTTTCGTAATCCAGCTCCTCGGTGGAGAACAGCAGATCGCCCTTCCGGTCAAAAATGTAAACGCTGCTCCCCCACTGTTCCAGAATGGAGGACATGCTCCGGACAATCTGATTGGACGAAAGGGAAAACACAATCTGCCCTTCCGGCTCCGACATGCTGGGGAAGGAGGTAACCAGCAGAATTCCGTCCTCCGGGCGCGCCTCCTCCCCATCGGCCAGCCTCTCATCGCTTCCAAACAGATCCGAAGCCGGGAGATACTCCTGATAATGATACTCCTCCATCAGCTTCCGAAAGGCGCGGGCCGAATAATTTTCCAGGCGGAAAAAATCGCCGTAAAAGTTGTCGAGGCTCAGATGCGTCCCGGCGGAGGAAATCACCACATCCGACCGGCAAAAATACAAAAAGACGTCCGCATAGGAGGCGGTATCGAGCTGCAGGGCGTTCACCGTCTGCTGAAGCTCCCGCAGCTGCCAGGGCGTGGACGGGTCCACATAGGGATTTTCCACCCGCCGGCAGTCCTGCACCCTTTCGTCGTAGGAAAGCCGCGCCGTAACCGATTCCAGTTTGTCCAGCTGCCCTTCCAGCGTGGTCCGGCAGTTTTCCAGGGCGCTGTAGCTGATGTTCCTGGCGTTTTCCTGCATGGAATCCATGGATTTCTGATAGGTGTAGAAAAAGAGCAGCATGGGAAGGACGAATACGACCCCATAGGAAATCAGAAACAGGACAAAAGTCCGCATGTTTTTTACCGGCCGCTTCACCAAAGGACCCCTCCTATTTGGCAAATCTCTCTAAATATTATAACGCATTTAAAAATATTTGTCAATTTTGTTTTCGGTCATTCCGCCAATTCGCTGCCTTCCAGGCAGAGGGTTTCGCCGGCGGAAAGCCGCACCGCCTTTTCCCGTCCGCCGGCAGCCAGCGTGCCGCAGTAATCCCGGGCGGCAGAAAGCCGCACCCGTGAGAGCTTCCCGTCTTTCCAGGAAAGGTCCACCGTCAGCCCGCCCTTGGCCCGCAGGCCTTCCGCATGGCCGCAGTTCCAGGCCGGAGGCAGGGCGGGCAGCAGGACCAGCTCGTCCGGGCTGCTTTGCACAAGCGTATTGGCGATACCGGCGATGCCGCCGAAGTTCCCGTCGATCTGGAAGGGCGGATGGTTGTCGAAAAGGTTCGGCAGGGTGGAGCGGGTGAGCAGCGCCCGCAGGTTTTCGCCGGCTTTCTCCCCATTGCCCAGCGCCGCCCAGAAATTGATGATCCACGCCCGGCTCCAGCCGGTGTGGCCGCCGCCGTGGGACAGGCGCGCTTCCAGCGTAGCCGCCGCGGCTTTGGCCAGGCCGGGCGTTTTCCGCGGGGAAATCTGATGGCCGGGAAAAAGGGCGTACAGGTGAGAGATGTGGCGGTGGCCCGGCTCAAATTCCCGATAATCCGACATCCACTCGCAGATGGTCCCGCGCTCCGTAACGGCGGGCCTGGGCAGGCGGTCCAGCGCTTTTTGGAGCGCATCCAGAAACGCCGGGTCCTCCCCCGTCAGCTTTCCGGCTTCCAGGCAGTCGGCAAACAGCTCGGTCATAATCTGGCTGTCCATGGCGCAGCCCTCGCAGAGGCAGGAGCGTTCGCCGCTGACCGGATGGAGGTAGGTATTTTCCGGAGAAATCGTGGGGGAAATAACCAGCCTGCCCTCCGCGTTGCTGATCGCGTACTGCATCAGGAAGCGGGCGGCCTCCCGCATCAGGTAGTAATACTTCCGCAGGAAGTCCTCGTCCAGCGTGTAGCAGTAATGCTCCCAGATGTGGGTGGACAGCCAGGCCGCGCCCATCACCCAGTAGGTGGAGGAAATGCAGGTATCCTGCGGAGCGCAGTCCCCCCAAAGGTCGGTGTTGTGGTGCGCCACAAAGCCTTCCGCCCCGTACATATCCCTGGCCATCTTGACGCCGTGGGGGTACATCCGCTCCAGAAGGTCGAAAAGCGGCAGATGGCATTCGGGCAGCCCGCAGCTTTCCGCCGGCCAGTAGTTCATTTCGGTGTTGATGTTGATGGTATATTTGCTGTCCCAGGCGGGGTAAAGGTCCTGGTTCCAGATTCCCTGGAGATTGGCGGCCTGGGTCCCCGGCCGGCTGCACGCGATGAGCAGATAGCGGCCGAAGGCAAAATACAGTGAAAACAGCCCCGGATCCTCCGCGCCGTCCTGGAGTTCCTGCAGGCGGCGGTCGGTGGGGATGCCGCTGCGGTCCTCCCCCTCCAGGGTGAGGGCGGTGCGGTCAAAGTAGGCGCGGTGCTCCCGGATATGGGCGGCGCGCAGTTCCGCCTCCGGGGTATTCTTGGCCTGAAGCAGCGTCCGGCGGCAGAAAGCGCTGGGTTCCTCTTCATAAAAGGTGGTGGCGGCGGTGAGGAAGAGCGTCGCTTCGTCCGCCCCTTCCGCCACCAGGTATTCCCCGACGGTTTTCAGGCTGCCGCCCCGGTGGACGCCGGTGAGCATGGCGCAGAAATCCAGCCCGTCCGCGCCGCCGCTGAAGGCCACCGTGTCCCCTTCCTCGGTGAAGGAGCGGTCGTAGGCGCGCCCGCGGTGGATGCGGACCCGGAAATTGAGGGAGGCCGCCCGGTCCGCCGTCAGGTGAATCACCATCACCTGCGCCGGCGCGCTGACGTAAACTTCCCGGCAAAACCGCGTGCCGCCGCAGCGGTATTTCACCCGGCAGACGGCATTTTCCAAATCCAGTTCCCGCCGGTAATCCGAAATCTCCCCCCGGTCCTCCATGGTGAGGTAAAGGTCCCCCAGCGTCTGGTAGGCGCGCTCAAATTCCGGCATACCGCTCATGGAAGTAATGGCGAGCCCTTCCGCCTCCCGGACCTTCCCCTCCGCCAGCAGGCCGCGGAGCTTTTCCAGGTTTTCCCGGCAGTCGGGGTTGGCCCTGTCCCGAAAGCCCCCGGACCAGACGCTGTCCTCGTTGAGCTGGATGCGTTCTTCCGGCGCGCCGCCGAACACCATGCCGCCCAGCCGGCCGTTTCCCACCGGAAGCGCCTCGTTCCAGTTGGCCGCGCTCTGCCGGTACCACAAAATTTTTTCCATCTTCGGTTCCTCCTTCATGAAAAAAATTCCCCGGCGCAGATGCGCTCTGTGCCGGGGAAAACCGGACGCCCTTTCGGACGGACCGGTCCGCATGATTATTCCAGTTCGATTGCCAGGCAGTTTGCAAACTCCGTGGGCAGCTTGTCAGGCAGCTTCACGGTCAGCACGCCGAAATTCTGGGCAAAGGGGACCTCGCCCGCTCCCAGGAGCCGGACGGAGCGGACCTTTTCGCCTTCGGTGAGGCTCTTGATGACGGCGGTGCCGTTTTCCGGCGCGCGCATCTGGAAGGCGTAAAGGGTTTTGCCCCTGCAGGTGAATCGGAAGTCGGAAGGCGTCCAGCTGGCCGCTTCCTCGGTGAAGCCGCGGATGACCACCTTGGTGTCCCCCTCGCCGGAAATCCGCCAGGGGCGGGTTCCGTAAACGCCTTCGCCGCAGACGGCAAACCACTTGCCAAGGTTCTCCAGAATCCAGACCGTCTCGTCGTCGATGGAGCCGTCGGGGCGCTGGAGGACGTTCAGGAGCATCACGCCGTTTTTGGCGATGATGTCGATCAGCATTTCGATGATGTGGCCGGGGCGCTTGAATTCCTGGCGCACGTCATAGAACCAGTTGCCGATGCAGGTGTCGGTCTGCCAGGGGTCGGGGCGGATGTCGGGGAGCTGGCTCTTTTCGATGTCCAGGACGCCCACCTGGTAGATTTCGGGGCGGCGGTCCTTCTGGTTGTAAACCGCCCGGTTTTCGCCGTATTTGGCGATGGAAGTGTTGTAAAGGTAGGAAACCGCCTCCAGCCCCACCCGGTAATCCGCGTCGGCAGGGACGCTGTCCGGCTGGCCGAAGGGCAGCGGCCCATCGGAATAGAGGAGGTCCGGCTGGTAAAGGTCGATGATCTCCCGCATCACAGCGAGCCAGTACTCCCGGAACTTCTCGTTCTTGGTGTACCAGGGGGCTTTGTCGTCGCCCACATGCTCGAAGTTGTCGTAGTAGAAATCGCGGTAGGCCGGGTCGTTTCCGTCATAGGGCACGCCCGCGTAGGGACCCCAGCTGTCGCTGCCCTTGTTCACCCGCCACCAAGAGAAGGATGCGCCCAGGTGCTCGGTGAGGCCGAAGGGCAGGCCGCGCTTGTCCGCCGCCGCTTTCCACATGCCGCAGATGTCCTTGTGGGGGCCGACTTCCATGGAGTTGAAGCGGTTGAGCTTGGAGGGATAGTTAAAAAAGTGATCGTGATGCATGGCCTGTCCCACAAAGTACCGCGCGCCCGCCTTGACATAAAGGTCCATCAGCGCGTCGGGGTCGAATTTCTCCGCTTTCCAGAGGGCGCAGAGGTCCTTATAGCCGAATTTGGAGGGGTGGCCGTAGTGCCGGAGGTGGTAAAGGTACTGGGGGGAACCCTGGATGTACATATTCCGGGCGTACCAGTCGCCGAACATGGGGACGGACTGGGGGCCCCAGTGGGACCAGATGCCGAACTTGGCGTCTAAAAACCAGTCCGGGCAGCGATACTGGGTCAGGGATTCAAAGCTGGGGGAAAACTTCTCCGTTTGCATCCGAATGCGCCTCCTTTTATTTGGTGATGGTGCCGTCCATGTCCCAAAGATCGCGCCAGTCGGTGGCGCCGGGCCACAGGAAAACCTGGCCCTTGATGAGACGGCAGTTTTTGTCCACGGTCTTGAGGGTTGCCATTTCCTCGTCGGTCAGCGGGTCCTCCACGGTGCAGCGCAGGTTGCTCACATACTCGTTTTCGTGGATGGAGAAGGGGATGGGAATCTGGCCGCGCTGGACCGCCCATTTCAGGCAGATCACGGCGGGGTGCACCCCGTGCTTCTTGGCGATTTCCACCACCTCGGGGACCTCGATGTCCGCGATGTCGTCGGGCGTTTTGTCCCGGTCGGGGCGGGTGGGGGAGCCGATGGGGCAGAAGCCGATGGGCTGAATGCCGCGCTCCACGCAGTAATCGTAAAGTTCCGGCTGCTGGAAGCAGGGATGGAGCTCCATCTCAATGAGGGCGGGCTTCACCCGGCAGAGGGGCAGGACGGCCTCCAGTTTGGGGATGGTCATGCTGGACATGCCGATGTTGCGGGCCAAGCCCATGTCGTGAATCCGCTCCAGCTGCCGCCAGGTGGCCATAAACTCGTCCACGGAGAAGGGACGGGAATCGGGGTTGCGGGAATCGCCGTCGCATCCCGGTGCATGGTAGTTGGGGAAGGGCCAGTGGAGGAAATAGGTGTCCACATAGTCCAGCTGCAGGTCCTTCAAGGTCTTGGCCAGGGAGAGGAGGACGTCCCCTTTGCCGTGCATGTCGTTCCAGACTTTTGAAGTGATGTGAAGTTCTTCCCGCTTCACAACGCTTTCCGCAAACGCCTGGGCGAACACCTGGCCGATCTGGTCCTCGTTGCCGTAAACCGAGGCGCAGTCGAACAGCCGGTAGCCGCACCGGATGGCGCCGGCCACGGCGGCGGAAATCTGTTCCGCGGTAAAGCGGTCAGAGCCGAAGGTTCCCATGCCGATGCAGGGAATTTCTTCGCCGGTGCAGAGTTTTCTCTTGGGCACCAGCGCGGGATCAATAAAATTTGCCATAATAACGCTCCTTTACTTGATTTTATGGACAGAAACCTGTCCCAGCAGGGATTCCAGGTCCTCTGTTTTGAAATAACCGGTCTCCATGGTCAGCGCGTTGGCGGTGGAAACCGCCATGGCAAACCGGATGGTCTCCGGGAGGCTGTACCCCCGGGAAAGCCCCACGGCAAACCCGGCCACCATGCTGTCGCCGCAGCCCACGGTGTTGACCACCGGGATGTCCGGGGTGACGCCCCGGAACACCCCGTCGCGGCAGGCGATGAGGGTGCCGTCCTTGCCCAGGGAAATGACGACGATTTCAATGCCGCCGTCCCGGAGCTTTTCCGCGGCGGCGATGAGCTCTTCTTCGGATTTGGCCGGAGCCCCCAGAAGCTGCTCAATCTCGTCGGTGTTGGGTTTGATGAGGGTGGGACGCGCCGCAGCGCCGTCCCGCAGGAGCTGGCCGCTGGTGTCCAGCAGCACCCGAATGCCCCGCTCCTTGGCGTACCGGATCAGGCGGCCGTAAAAGTCCGGCGGGGTCCCTTTGGGCACGCTGCCGGAGATGGTCACCACCTTGGCGCCCTCCGACGCGGCGCAAAAATCCTCCCAGAACCGCTCCAGCTCCTCCGGCGTCACCGCGGCCCCCGGCTCCAGGAATTCGGTGTGGCGGCCGGTGGATTCCTCGCGGATGTTGATGCAGGAACGGGTTTCCGCCGCGATGTGGGTCAGGCGGGTTTCCACCCCCTGCTCCTTCAGCATGGATTCCACATACCGGCCGTTGAATCCGCCCACAAAGCCGGTGGCCGTCACCGGCTCCCCGGCGATGGCGGCGACCTTGGAGACGTTCAGCCCCTTGCCGCCGGCGGTGTTGGACACCCGGTTCACCCGCATGACGGTGTAGTCGGCGAGCTTATCCACCAGGTAGAGCTTATCTACCGCCGTATTTAATGTAACGGTGACAATCATTCCGCTTCCTCCGGGTTGACCAGCATAATCTTCCCCTTCACTTCGCCGGGAATCTTGTAAAGGGCGAAGGCTTTGTCCGCCTCGGACATGGGGAAGGTTTTATAAATGAGGGCGGGGTCGAATTTCAGCTGGCCGGTTGCGAAATAATGGGCGGTGAGGTCCCATTCCCTGCCCGGGAAGGGGGCGGAATAGCTCATCCAGGAACCGGTGAGGAGGAACTCCTTGCGGTTCATGTTCTCCCACATCTTGGGCGTGAAGGTCATGTCGGTATGCGGGGTGCCGATGAAGCAGACCCGCGCCTTGTTGGCGGCAAGCTGGAAGGCCATCTGCATGGTGACGGGGTTGCCGGCCGTTTCAAAGACAAAGCCGAAGCCCTTTCCGCCGGTGATGGCCATGGCCTTTTCCAGGAAGCCTTCCTCTCTGGTGTTGATGGTTTCCTGAACGCCCAGGCGTTTTGCAAGCTCCAGGCGGGAATCCACGATGTCGAAAACGACAACCCTTTTCGCGCCGAAGATGTTGGCCCACTGGGCGGTGAACATGCCGATGGTGCCGCCGCCCAGAACCGCCACATACTCCCCGCCCTGATACCCGTTGCAGAACAGGCCGTGAAGCGCGACGGTGGAGGGTTCAAACATGGCCGCCTGCTCATAGGGGATCGAGGGGTCGTATTTGACCGCGTTCTGCTCCGGCATCACCACATAGTCGGCGAAGCTCCCCTGCTCCCGGGAACCGATAAAGCTGTAGTGCTTGCACAGGGAGAAATTCCCCTGCTGGCAGTCGCCGCATTTCATGCAGGGAAGGAGCGGCGCGCCGGAAACGGTGTCGCCCACCTTGACGCTGGTGACGCCCTCGCCCACCGCGACCACGTCGCCGGCAAACTCATGCCCCAGCACCACCGGGTAGAAATGCGCGCCGTTGTGCAGCACCCGGGGGATGTCGGAGCCGCAGATGCCGGTGGCGCGGACCCGGACCTTCACCATCCCCGGACCGGCTTCCGGGGTGGGATAATCGTCGTACCGAATGTCTTCGTTTCCATACAGAACTGCTGCTTTCATTTGCCTTACTCCTTTTGTTCTCCCGCCATCACCGGCTTCAGCTGCCGGTACAGCGCAAGGTATGTCTGATAATTCTGATCGTAGACCGCGGCGTTTTCCGGGTTCGGGAGGTGCTCCCGCCGGACCCGGACGGTGCGGCGCACCGCCTCCTCAAAGGAGCTGTACAGCCCTACGCCGACCCCCGCCAGAATCACCGCCCCCAGCGTGGTGGCGGTGTCCGATGCGGGCACCACAATCCTTTTGCCGGTGACGTCCGCCTTGATCTGGGTCCAGAGCCTGCTGTTGGCGGCGCCTCCCATGGAGCGGAGCTCGTTCACCGGCGCGCCGGCCTCCGCCGCGGCTTCCAGGTTGTGCCGCAGGGAAAACGCGACGCCCTCCAGCCCGGCGCGGAGCATGTGCGCCCGGCCCTTGGTGAAATCCAGCCCGTAAAAGACGCCCTTGGCGTGCTCGTCCCAGATGGGGGAGCGCTCCCCCGCCATATAGGGAAGGAACACGACCCCGTCGGAGCCCGCCGGCGCCGACGCGGCGGTGCGGTCCAGCTCCTGAAAGGGGCCGGTTCCGTTTTGGAGGGCCGCCTGGCGTTCGGCGGCGCAGAACTCCGCCTCCATCCAGCGGCAGACGCCCCCGCCGCCCACCGTTCCGCCCTGGAGCAGCCAGCGCCCCGGCACAACGTGATGGCTGAGGATCAGCCGGGGGTCCGCCCGGTATTCCTCGACGCAGATGCTCATGCCGCCGGCCTGGCCGCCCTGCTCCTGGGTTTCCCCGTCGCGGAGGACCCCGACGCCCAGCGTCCCGCAGGCGGCGTCAAGCCCCCCTGCCACCACCGGCGTCCCCTCCGCCAGGCCGCACTCCCCGGCCGCCTTTGCGGTAACGGTCCCGACCACCTGGTGGCAGTCGTAAATGGGGGGCAGCAGCGAAGGGTCAATGCCCATTTCCCGGCACATGACCTCATCCCAGCGGCCGTTTCGCATGTCGTAGCAGTGCAGGCCGTAGCCCTGGGATTTGTCCTGGCTGAGGACCCCGGTCAGCCGGTAAACGATAAAGCTGTTGGATTGGAGGAAGCAGGCCGCTTTCCCGTAAACCTCCGGCGCATATTTCTGAAACCAGAGGATTTTCGGAAGAGTGTAGCTGGGTTTTAACGGATTGCCGCAGAGGGCGAATATCCGCTCCTCCCCGATTTTTTCCTTCACTTCCCCGCAGATTTCCGCCGCGCGGGTGTCAAACCAGATGGGCGTCCGGGCCAGGACCCTGCCGTCCCGGTCCACCGGGATGGCGGACCAGCTCTGGCCGTCGATGCCGACCCCCGCCACCTGCTCCGGCCCGATGCCGGAATTCCGGAGCGTCCGGCGGACGGCGGTGCAGATGGCCCGCCACCATTCCTCCGGCTCCTGCTCGGCCCAGCCGGGCTGCGGGTAATAAACCGGATATTCCTCGCTCTCCTGGGCGAGCACCCGTCCGTCCGGGTCAAAAAGCGCCGTCTTGCAGGCCGACGTGCCTAAATCGATTCCCAAAAGAACCGGTTCCATGCGTCATTCCTCCTTTTTCTGGGCGAAGGGCTGAACCGACTGGCCTTCCAGCAGCCGGGTGGAAAGCACCACCGTCTGCGGCGCAGTATTCTCCGCCTCCAGCCGCCCCAGCATCAGCTCCGCGGCGCACCGCCCGATTTCCGCCAGCGGCTGGGTCACAATGGACAGCTGCGGCGAGATCACCTGGGCAAGCTCCATGTTGTCAAAGCCGATGAGGGAGAGCTGTTCCGGGATGCGGATGTGCAGTTCATTGGCCGCCAGAATCGCCCCCAGCGTCATCTCGTAGTTGGTGACAAAGAGCGCGGTCATTTCCGGGTGGGCCCGCACCAGCTCCTTCACCGCGTGATATCCCCCCTGCACCGTATAATCGGCGAAGGCTACCAGCCCGCCGTCCGGCGGCCGCTCCCCGAAGGCCCGGTAGTAGCCCCGCAGACGGGTTTGGGACGTAAAGATGTGGGCGGGGCCCACCACAATGCCGATATTCCGGTGCCCCAGCTCCAGAAGGCGGCGCACGCTCGAGCGCGCGGCCTCCTCGTTGTCAACGAGCACCATGTCCGCTTTTCCCTCCAGCCCGGGCAGCTTCCGGTCGATGAGCAGAACGGGCACTCCCTTGTCCAAAGCCGGCTGAAGGTGCTCCCCGGTCCGGGAGGCGGGCATGGTAATGATGCCGTCCGCCATTTTGCTGAGCAGGAAGGTGACAGCCTCCGCCTCCAGCTTTTCATCCGTCCGGCAGTCGCAGACCAGGATGCCGTAGCCGCTCTGCCGGAGGATGTCCTCCATCACAGTGATAATGGAGGTGATAAAAAGGTTGCTGAGCTCGGGGATCACCACGCCGATGGTGTGGGAACGCCGGGTTTTCAGCCCCCTCGCGTATTCATTTACCGTAAAGTCCAGCTCCCGGATGGCCTTTTCGATGGCTTCCTTGTTTTTCGGCCGCACGCTGCCGCCGTTGAGGTACTTGGAAATCGTGGCAAGCCCCAGCCCCGTGAGCCGGGCAATATCCTTCATCGTCGCCGCCAACCGGCTTCACCCCTTTACGCTTTTCCCGGACAGCCGCAGACGGTCATCCGGTTTTTCACCAGCTCCTTCACACGCTCCCGGCCTTCCTTACCGTAGGCTTTGGGGTCGAAAACGCCGGGCTTTTCGGCCAGAACGGCCTTCACCCCGTCGGAATAGGCAATCCGCAGCTCGGTTGCAAAATTCACCTTGCAGATGCCCTCGCGGATGCAGGCCCGGACGCTCTCGTCCGACAGGCCGGAGGCGCCGTGGAGCACCAGCGGGATGGAAACCAGCTTCCGGATCTCCTTGAGCCGCTCCACATCCAGCTTCGGCTCGCCCACGTAGACGCCGTGGGCCGTGCCGATGGCCACCGCCAGGGAGGAAACGCCGGTCCGCTCCACGAATTCCTTCGCCTCCGCGGGGACGGTGTAGCCGCCGCTGCCGCCGTCCAGATCGTCCTCCTTGCCGCCCACTTTGCCCAGCTCCGCTTCCACCGGGACGCCGCTGGGCGCAGCCGCATCGACGACCCGTTTGGTGACGGCGATGTTCTCCTCAAACACGCTGTGGGAGCCGTCAATCATGACGGAGGTGTAGCCGGCGCGCAGGGCCTGCATGGCCAGCGCAAAGCTGTCCCCGTGGTCCAGGTGCATTGCCACCGGCACCGTGGCCTTTTTGGCCAGGGCCGCCACGTTTGCATAATAAAGGTCCAGCCCCGCATACTTGACGGTGGAGGGGGTGGTCTGGATAATCACCGGCGCGCGCAGCTCCTCCGCCGCCCAGATGACCGCCTGGGCCATTTCCATATTCTCCACATTGAACGCGCCGACGGCGTAGCCGCCTTCCTGCGCCCGCTTCAGCATTTCTTCCGTTGTTGCCAGTGGCATAATCCATTCTCCTTTTTCCGAATATACTTTAGTCGATGGTCAGTTTGATGCAGACGGGGGTCCTGGAGGAAATCCCTTCGGCCATAACCGTCAGGTAATCGCCGCAGAGGACGTGCTTGACCTCCCCGTCATATCCCAGAATCTCCGCTTTGCGGATGACGCCGTTGAATTTGCGGTTGTCCCGGCCCAGGGTATGAATCCGCACCACGCCGTCTTCCGGCCATTTCATGGCAAAGACATAGAGGACGCCGGGCTTGTAGGTAAACCGGAAATCTTCGGCGGTAAAGGATTTGCGGAGGGTGTCGGTGAAGTGCCCTTCCGGCGTCAGAGTGGGGCCTTCGCCGTATTTCTTCCAGTGATCCGTGCCGTAAATGCCCTCCCCGTTGACCGAAAGCCATTTGCCGATTTCCAGCAGGATGTGCCGGTCCTCGTCCGGGATGGTGCCGTCGGATTTGGGGCCGATATTCAGGAGCAGGGAGCCGTTTTTGCTGACCACGTCCACCAGGTCCGCGATAATTTCGGAGGGGTCCTTGTAGTCGTTGCCCTCGGTGTAGCCCCAGGAATTTTTGGCGACGGAGGTGTCGTTCTGCCAGAAATCCGCCGAAATATCCGCAAGCTGGCCGCGCTCGATGTCCCGGGTGGCGGTGCCGTAGGAAAAGGCGTCGTTTTTGTAGTTGATGGTGACTTCCTCGCCCCATTCGGCGGCGCGGTTATAATAGTAGGCCGCGAACTTCCGCAGGTAGGGTTTCATGGGTTCCACCTGAATCCACCAGTCGAAATACAGAATCTTCGGGCGGTATTTGTCCACAATCTCGCAGGTGCGGGCCAGCCAGTCCTCCATAAACTCCGGGTCCACGTCAAAGCCGCTCACAGCCTCCTGGCCCAGCGGGATTCCGGGAGGAAGCGCGCCGTTCTCGCCGGCCGGCCTTTCAAACGGCGGACGGACAGAGGGCCAGTACAGGTCGCCGTAGGGGATCTCCTCCGGCATATCGCTGTCAAACTCCCTGCCTCCGCTCATGAACCAATAATGCTCGATACGGTGGGAGGACGCGGTCAGCACAATGTCCCGCTTGGCAAGTTCCTGCCCCAGAAGGCCCACAACGTCCTTCTTGGGGCCCATTTTGGACGCGCACCATTCGGAAAGGTCGCTGTCATACATCTGGAAGCCGTCGTGATGCTCGGCCACCGGCATGACGAATTTCGCCCCGGCCTTTTGGAACAGGTCCGCCCACTCGGCGGCGTCGAATTTTTCCGCTTTAAAGAGAGGGATAAAATCCTTATAGCCGAATTCTTTCTGGGGGCCGTAGGTCTGAATGTGGTGTTCGTAGCAGGCGTCCCCTTTCAGATACATCCGCCGGGAATACCATTCATTGCCGAAAGCAGGGACAGAATAGACGCCCCAGTGGATAAAAATCCCGAATTTGGCGTCGTGGTACCATTTGGGGAGAGTGTGGGCGCTTAACGATTCCCAGGTGTCGGTATAAGGCCCTTTGGCAATGACTTCGTCAATCGTTTTCAGATACTGCTTTACTTTTTCCATGATGATCCTCCTTTACGGCGGTGAAACGTTTCGCAGCCGCTCGCGAAACGTTTCTCTTTTTCTTTATCTTATCATGCGGCCCGGCCCTTGTCAAGAGTTATCCAAAATTTTTTCAGCCGGACCGCGTTTTTTTATCGCCGGCACAGCGGGACCGGGAGTCCCCTCAAAACTGCGCCGGAAAAGATTCGCACGGGATTCCCCGCGGCAGCCACCTCTCCCGGGGAAAAGGCAGCGTGCAGGCATTTTCCGAACGCCGCAGGGAAAACAAAAAAAGAATCGATTTTGTTCTGCACAAAATCGATTCTTCTGACACTGGTGGAGACAGAGGGGCTCGAACCCGCGACCTCTCGCATGTGAAGCGAACGCTCTAACCAACTGAGCTATGCCTCCGATTTGGTGAAGATGAATGGACTTGAACCATCGACCCCCTGCATGTCAAGCAGGTACTCTAACCAACTGAGCTACACCTTCATAAATGGTGGAGACGAAGGGATTCGAACCCTCGACTTCTTGCATGCGAAGCAAGCACTCTCCCAACTGAGCTACGCCCCCGTCGTTCTCACCGACTGTCCTAAGCGGTCAACGTTGATTATTATAGCACAGTTTCCGCTGTTTGTCCAGCCCTTTTTGAAAAAATGTTGTTTTCACCAGTATGATTGGGGCAAAACTGCGCTTATTTCACAGTTTTGCCCCAAAATCCGGTTAATCCGCCGCCCGCGCCTGCTTTGCAGTGAGCTTTCGGAGGAACAAAGCGAAGAGGATGACCAGCAGAAGCCCTTTGCAGATGCTGGAAAGGGAGATGCTCCACCAAATGCCGTTCAGCTCCAGCGGCGTGGCGGACAGCAGCATTGCCGCCGGGATGCGGGCCGCCGTCAGGATGATGCTCACCAGCGACGGGGTCAGCGTATGCCCAAAGCCGGAGTAGGCTCCGCTGGTGACGCTTTCCCAGCACATAAACATCTGGGAAAGGCCCAGAATGGTCAGGTAGTCCACCCCCATGGGCAGCAGCGCGGCGTCCGGGATGAAAATCCGGAAGATCAAGCCGCCCGCCGTCATCAGCAGCACGGAGCAGAACAGCCCCCACACGGTGCTGACCCCCATGGACACCCGGTAGCCCTTCCGCGCCCGCTGGAAATTCCTCGCGCCGAAGTTCTGGGCGACGAAGCTGTTGACCGCCACCGAAAAACCGTCGGCCATCATCCAGGAAATGGACTCGATCTGGCTTCCAACCTTCTGAACCGCCACCGCTTCATCTCCCCATCCGGCGATAATCCGGGCAATGACCATGGAAATCAGCGGGAAGATGCAGCTCTGGGCCGCGGACGGCGCGCCCAGCCGGAGGATGGACCGGCAGCAGCTCCAATCCGGTTTGGAAAACAGGCGGACGTTCGCAAACAGGTGGTCGTCCCGCCGGATATAAAGGAAGAACAGCAGCGTGACGACGACCTGTGCCAGTGTGGTGGCGATGGCCGCTCCCGCCGCCCCCATGGCAGGGACGGGGCCGACGCCGAAAATCAGCACCGGGTCCAGCACCATATTGATGACCAACCCCGCCCCCATGACGAGGAAGGGGGTGCGGCTGTTGCCGCTGGTGGTGATGAGGGCGGTGAAAATCTGATTCAAAAAGGAGGGCAGCGTCCCCAGGCTCACCAGCCAGAGATAACTTTCCGCATCCCGGACCACCTGGGGGCTGTTGAGGTTGAAAAATCCCACCAGCGGCTTGCAGAACACCACCATCGCGATGGTATAAAGGACGGCGAACACCGCGCCCAGCTGGATCGAGCATTGGGCATAGCGGCCGGCCTCCCGCAGCTTTCCGGCCCCGAGGCTTTGGGCGGTGTACACCTGGCCGCCCATGCGGGCCAGCACCATCAGGCCGTTGGAGAGCCACATAAACATTCCGGCGGCCCCCACCGCCGCCACGGCCCCGGCTCCCACCCGGCCGATCCAGATCATATCCACCATATTGTAGGCCATCTGGATCAGGGAGGTCCCCATGATGGGCAGCGCCAGCCGCACCAGAGGGCTGATAATGCTGCCGGTTAACAAATCGATTCGTTTGGACATACACGCATTCCTTTCTTTTCCATATGACATGCTTCTCCATTATAGCAGATTTTCCGCCAAATGGAAAGCCCCTCCCTTTTCCGGGCATCCCCTTTACTTTTCCGCGGAAAAAGGGTATAATAGGGAAAAAGTACGGAAAGGATGATTTCTTTGGATAAAGAGAATGCCTCCTGGAATCTCCGGGACATGTTTGAAAGCGACGAAGCCTGGGAAGCGCAGCTCGCGGAGGTCCGCGGCCTTGTGGACCGCCTGGCCGCCCAGCAGGGCCATGCCGCCGCTTCCGCCTCCGACCTGCGGGAGACCGCCCGCCTTTACGAGCAGTGCAACATGAAGCTGGAGCAGCTTTCCGTGTATGCCTCCTGCAAATACCACCCCGACCTGTCGGTGGACAGCGCCAAGGGCATGATGGAGACGGTCATGACGGAGGTCCGCCGCTTCGGCGAAAAAACCGCCTTCCTGGCCCCGGAGCTGATGCAGGGCACCATGGAGCAGTTCGACGCCTTCTGCAAAGAGCTGCCCGAGCTGGAAGTTTACCGCCATTACGCCGAGGATTTCTTCACCAAAAAGGCCCACATTCTGGACAGGCAGGGGGAGGAAATCCTGGTCCGCATGGCGGACATGGGCGGCAGCTTCCGCAAGGTCTACGACGACCTGACCATCAACGACATGGAATTCCCGGAGGTAACGGGCCCCGACGGCAAGCCGGTGAAGGTGAGCGAGGCGGGCTACGGCGCCGCCCTCCAAAGCCCGGACCGCGCTTACCGCAAGGCCTATTTTGAAGGGCTTCTGGGGACATACGGCCGCCATATCCGCACCCTGTCCAGCAACTACGCCGGCGCGGTCAAGACGGACGTCTATCTGGCCCGGAGCCGGAATTACCAAACGGCCCGGGAATGCGCCCTGGCGGACAATTTTGTGCCCGAAACGGTGTACGACAACCTCATCGAAACGGTCCGCGCCAACACCAAGCCCCTGCAGGAATACGTCTCCCTGCGGAAAAAGGTGCTGGGCATCGAGGACTTCCATTTCTACGATTTCTTTGTCCCCATTGTCAAGGACGTGGCCCGGGAATACCCCTACGAGGAAGGGAAGGAGACCGTCCTGAAAGCCACCGCGGTGCTGGGAGAGGATTATGCCCAGGTGATGCGCTGCGGCGTGGATGACCGCTGGATTGACATCTATCCCGGCAAAAACAAGATGACCGGCGCTTACTCCACCGGCGCTTACGGGTTCCACCCCTATATGCTCTTAAACTACGACAACACCCTGGACGACGTCTTTACCCTGGTCCATGAGCTGGGCCACTCCATGCACACCTATTTCAGCCAGAAAACCCAGCCCTATCTCTATTCGGACTACAGCATTTTCTGCGCGGAGGTCGCCTCCACCACCAACGAAATGCTGCTCTACCACTATCTGCTGGAGCGGGCGGAAACCCCGGAGGAAAAGGCGCTGCTTCTGTCCAAGCACCTGGACGACATCCGTTCCACCTTCTACCGCCAGACCATGTTCGCCGACTTTGAATACCAGACCCACAAACTGGCCGAGGAAGGCGCGCCGCTGCTGCCCTCCACCCTCTGCGAGATCCACCGCAAGCTCAACGAGGACTATTACGGCCCGGAATTCGCCGCCGACGAAACGATTTCCTACGAATGGTCCCGCATCCCCCACTTCTACCGGAATTTCTACGTTTACCAGTACGCCACCGGCATTGCGGCGGCTGTCGCCATTTCCCGCCGCATCCGGGAGCTGGGAAAACCTGCCATTGAGGACTACCGGAAATTCCTGGCCAGCGGCTCCAGCGCCCATCCCATCGAGCTTTTGAAGATCGCCGGGGTGGACATGGCGTCCCCCAAGCCCATCCTGGACACGGCGGAGGATTTCGCCGAAACGCTGGCGGAGCTCAAAAAACTGCTGTAACCCGGTCCTGCTCCAAAACACGCGCGGGAGCGCCCCTGAAAGTCAGGGCGCTCCCGCGTTTTTTCTTTTCCCCGTCAGACGGTCAGCTCCGCACAGATGGGATAATGGTCGGAGAGGTAAACGCCGTTCTCCGTGTCCTCCCAGAGGCGGACGGATTCCGCCCGGAAGGGCTCCGTCAGAAAGATATAGTCGATCTTCCCGGTTTCCTCGCCGCTGCGGCCGTAGTTATGGTAGGTGACGGGGATGCCGGCGGTGATGTCCCGCAGACCCAGGGAGGCGAATTCCCCGATGGGAGACATTTCCACCGAATCGGGGTAGGCGTTGAAGTCCCCCATCAGCACCGAGGGGAGGGCCAGCTTGTCCGAATCGTCCTCCATCCGCCGGAGGATCTGGCTCAGGCCCTGCATCCGCGCCTGCGCGCCGATGTGGTCCAGATGGGTGTTGTAAACACGGATGGGGCCGGGAAGCTCCCGGCAGCTAACGATGGCCATGGCGCAGGTCCGGGGGCACTCGCTCTGGTTTTCATACCGGGAACCGGGACGGTATGGGTCCGGCGAGAGCCAGAACACCTCCAGCCCCAGCAGTTCGCAGGTTTCATTGCGCACGGCGATGGTCATGGCTTCGTCCCCGAAATCGGCGGTCCGGCCGCAGCCCACCACCGTGTAGCCGGGAAGGCTTTCCCGCAGCCATTTCTGGACGTGGGGCAGCACCTCCTGGAAGCCGATGACGTCCGGCTTTTCCTCCGCGATGCGGCGAAGGATCAGCGGCTTGCGGTATTCAAAATTATTCTCTCCATCCTGGCCGAAATCGCACCGGATGTTGAATGTGACGATCTTCATGGCAAAAACTCCTTTCCTTCGCCCCCTATTATAATCCAAAACCGGGGCTTTGTCACCTCCTTTTTGCATTTTTCATAAAATAAGGAAAATGATTGGAAAGGATGATGCCGATGCCCCGCATCTATCTCAGCCCCTCCACCCAGGAATACAACCTCTATCACGGCGGCGGGAACGAGGAATACTACATGAACCTCATCGCGGACGCCCTGGTCCCCTGGCTGCTGGCCAACAGCATCCGCTACACCCGCAACACCCCGGACATGACCGCCGCTTCCTCCATCCAGCAGTCCAAGGAAAGCACCTACGACTTCTACCTCTCCCTCCATTCCAACGCCGCCCCCGAGGGGAAGGAGGGGACGCTCCGGGGCGCCGAGGTCTACTACTCCCCCAGGAGCCGGAACGGCCGCCGGGCCGCCGAGATCATCGCGGCCAACCTCCGGGAGATTTATCCCTACCCCGAATGGGTGCGGACCGTTCCCACCCTCCGGCTGGGAGAGGTCACCAAAACCATCCCGCCCGCCGCCCTCATCGAGTTCGCCTACCACGACAACGAGGAGGACGCCGACTGGATCCGGGAAAATATCCAGCCCATCGCCGTCAATGTGGCGCAATCCATGGCGGAATACTTCTTTCTCCCCTTTTCCCAGGCCGTTTCGCCCCAGGTCGGAACAGTCGCCACCGCATGGGGAAACCTGAACCTGCGCCAGCGCCCCTTTTCCGACGCCCGCATTATCGGCCGCCTGCCCAAGGGGTCGCCCGTCACCGTTTACGGAAAATGGGAGGGCTGGTACACCGTAAAGGCCGGCGGGCAGCTGGGGTATGTGAGCGCCGCCTATGTGGAGCTGGCCGAGCCCCTTGTCAATCTGTAGGAAATATGCTACCATAGAAAAAAACAAAAGGATGTGCAGCATGGAAAACATTGTTCTCATCGGGATGCCCGGCTGCGGGAAAAGTACGGTCGGGGTCATTCTGGCCAAAACCCTGGGGGTGGACTTTCTGGACACCGACCTGGTCATCCAGAAGCGGGAGGGGGCCCTGCTCCAGGAAATCCTCAACGCCCGCGGGATGGAAGCCTTTCTGGACGCGGAGGAAGCGGCCGTCCTCTCCCTCTCCTGCACGGAAACGGTAATCGCCACCGGCGGGAGCGTGGTTTACCGGCCGGCGGGCATGGCGCGCTTAAAATCCCTGGGCAGGGTGGTGTATCTGCGCCTGCCCTATGAGGAAATGATGGCCCGCCTTTCCAACATCAAGACCCGCGGAATCGCCATCGCGCCGGGCAAGACCATGGCGGACGTTTACGCGGAGCGCGTGCCCCTCTATGAACGTTACGCGGACATTGTCCTCGACTGCGCGGGCCTGACGGTGGAGGAAACGGTCACCCTGGCCGCCGGCCGGCTCCTATAGCGCTCCTGTCTGCCCAAAGGCCGCATGTACAAAATGAAACGCGCGGACAGCTTCGCCCCCGGATTTTGCCTGCAAAATCCGGGGGCGCTGTCCATCTTGTGTGATAAAGCTCCGCAATTTTATACGAATCGGATTGTATTATATATTTTCAACGTAACGGAGCATCCGTTTTTTTATGACCGGCGGAAAACCGCTTTGCGGATCCGCGTCCCCGCCAGCACCGCCGCCGCAATTTTCACCGCGTCGCCGGGCAGAAAGGGCAGCACGCAGGCGGCAAGGGATGCCCCCCAGGGATTCCCCGTCACCGCCACATACCACACAGTTCCCAGCAGGTAGCACGCGGCGGTCCCTGCCGCCAGCGCCAGAACGCACCACAGCGGCCTGCGGCCCGCTGCCCGCAGAATGAGCCCCGCTGCCAGCGCACAGGCGGCGTATCCCGCCAGATATCCGCCGGTGGGCCCGGTCAGGCGGCTGAGGGTTCCAAATCCGGAAAAGACCGGCACCCCCACCGCTCCCAAAAGCAGATAAACCGCCTGGCTCAGAAACGCCTCCTTCCAGTCCAGCACGATTGCCGCCAGATAGACGGCGAGGGTTGCCAGCGAAAGCGGCACCATCCCGGGCAGCGGGATGGAAATCTGGGACAGAATGCCGGTCAGCGCCGCAAAAAGAGCCGCCATCGCCATTTTCCGGACCCTGCCGGATACCTTTGCCGTTTGTTCCATTACTGTTTTCTCCTTTGTAAACTCTGTTTATTTTGAAAGTTCACACTTATTATAACTGTAAACTATAATTTTGTCAATAGTTTACACTGTATTTCTGGCAAAAGGAGGGCGCGCCGGGTCTGTGCTGAGCCCTTCATGCGTCCGCATATTCCCATCCCCATCAAAAAAGAGCAGCATTCTGAAAATCTTATCCGCGCAGCTGTCACAAACGGCCCCTTTCCGGCGAATACTGAAATAGTAAGGTCCGGAAGGTGATTTTGATGAAAAAGACAGCGGTTTACACCCCCAAAGAAGCGCGGTACCGGGAGATTGCCTCCGTCCTGCGGACAAAGGACGGCATTTGCCGGATGATTCCGGGACAGCCCTACGGCCTGGCCGGCATGGGACTCATTTTGATGGACGCCGCAGCGCGGCAGAATTTTCCGGAAATTCTGGACGAGGCCGCAAAGCTGCCCCGTCCGCCGGTCCTCGCCCTTTTTTATTCCCCCGGCCAGGAACCGCCGGAAGGGGAGTTTCCGGGATTCGACGCGCGTCTGGAGCTGGGCGGGGATTTTTCCGCCCACTTGGCGGCGTTTCTTCGGAAATACGGCGTGCGGCTCGGGATTTTTGCCGTAAAAATCCGGAAGGAGGTGTTTGCCATCTCCGCGGCGGACATCCGCTTCTGCGAGATGGACAAGCACTGCGTCAAACTGGCTACCGGGTCCGGAAGCGTCAAATACTGGGGCGTCCTGGAAGAGGAAGCGGAAAAGCTGCGGCCCTTCGGCATCATCCGCATCCACAAAAGCTATATGGTCAACCTGCGCTTTGTCCGGGGATTCACCGCCTCCCATGTGGACCTGGAAACGGGCGAATCCTTCCCCCTAGGCAGGAAATACCGCCAGAGCTTCCGGAGCGCCTGTGAAGCCGGCGGCCTTTCCGCCGGACCGGCTCCCCGGTAGGACGGCCGCCCCTGTATCTATCCGAATGCGCGAGGCGGTTCGCCGTCCCGGCGCTACCCAAAAGGGCGGCGCCCGGTGTATAATAAGGATGTGGCCACCG
>DVFM01000106.1 GCA_018713245.1 Candidatus Merdivicinus intestinavium | reverse complement strand
AAAAGAAGATGCAGGCTGCCCAGGCAACCATCGAAATGGCTCTCAAAAAGAAAAGCAAGCTGCTGGAGCTGGCGGCCATGGACAGCATCACCAACGCGGATTTTAAGAGCATGACCGCCCAGTGCAACCAGGAAATCAAAGCCGCCGAGGAAGAACTGGCGGAACTACGGGAACAGCAGGAGTCCAGCGGGGAGTTCCGGGCACACATGGAAAAAATCCGCGCCACCCTGAAAGCCGCGGAAAAAAGCGCCGGGGAGGGCGCCATTACCAAGGAGTTTATCGACACCTTTATCGACAAAATCTTCGTCACCCCGGAACAGGACGGCTCCATGCGGCTGGACATCCGGATTTTCACCGGTGACAGCACGGAAAAATACCTGCAAAAGCTGAAGCGGCGGGGGGATTCCGAAGATCGTACGGGCCACACGTTCAAGAAGATGATCGAGTCCTACGAGAACTCCCTGAAATAACTTCCTTACGGAAGAAAAGCCCCGTCCGTCCGGACGGGGCAATTTTTTCGGAGACAGAAGCGGCTTTGTGCGGTCAGCTGAACTGAATGTCGTATCGGGTGCCGTGGGACAGCAACAGTCCGTCGGTCAGCCGGATGCAGAGGATGCAGGTGTTTTCGTCCTGAAAATTGTTGTGGCCGTTGTCAATCCACTCGGCAAAGGCTTTGCGGAGCTTCTCCGCGATTTCCGCGTTCTCCGCCTTGCCGAAATAGCCGAGATTGACCCCCGTGCCGTGGGCCGTAAACCAGTCGCCGGCAATCGCCACCGTCGGATTCTTCGCGATCTGCTGCATCTTTCCGGACAGGCCGTAGGTAATAATGTAGAACGCGCCGTCCTCATAATATGCGTTGACATTGCGCACCGAAGGGATGCCGTCCTCCACTGTGGCCAGCGCGATGATGCTGTCCTTTCCGAAACGCTCCTGCAGGATTGCCTCCGCTTCAGGATTCCAGTTCATTGTGAAACCTCCTTGCATAATCCGATTATGTAAATACATCATACTCTTTTTTTGTCCGTCCGGCAAGAAGATTTTCCGCAATTTCACAAAAATCCGCAGATTGCATAAGTTTTTCTATTCTGTTTTGGAAATCAGCCGCCCAGATACGGGAGCTCGGTCATCCGCAGGTTGGTGCATCCGTAGGGAATCATGCGCACCTCCCTGGGTTCCCCCTCCGGCTCCAGGCTGTCCGGGACGGGGCTGCAGATGCCGTTTTTGCTGCTCCAGGGGATGGGCGCCATAACCGCCCAAAGCTCCGCCGGCGCGCCTTCGGGGGAAAAGGGGCATTCCCCCACCGGCCGGAGTTCCAGCCGGAACCGGTCCGAAAGAAGGGCGTAGTTCCAGGGGCTTTGGGGCAGAATCTCATAATCGCAGTAGGGGAATTTCCGCTCCACCCCATCCCGGGTATATTCGCGCCTTTCCCATTTCTCCGCAATCGCCGCGGAATAAACCAGCGGGCCGCGCCGGACGGCGGTCAGGCCGCCGGGACGCTTCACAAGCTCCGTTTCAAACGCCAGCTCCAGCAAAAGGCGGCTTTCCCCCTCCCATCTCCGCCGGAGCCGGGCAAAGGCGCCCGGTTCTTCCGGCCGGCCGCAGAGCCGGGCCGACGCCGCAAAGCCGGGAATCCGGACCAGCAGCGTGAATTCCGCCGGGGCGTCCGCCGTCACGATAATTTCCGCCGTGTCCCGGAAGGGATATTCGGTGCGGACCTCCACCCGCACCGCCGCGCCGTCCACAGAAAATTCCGCCGCCGCCGGGACCAGCGCCGTCACTGCCGGGCCCTCCTCCGCGCGCATCATGGCGGACAGGGCAAATTTGGGCCAGCCCTGCCCGAAATTGGCGGTGCAGCAGCCGTAATTCGGCTCCAGGCCGAACAGGTGGGATTCCCCGCCGTTGCTGGTGAAATGCACATCTTTGTCGGGGATACGGACGCAGGCGGGCTGGTTGGTGAGCTGGTCATACTGGTGGGTCCACATATCCGGGCTCAGGGTGGCGGGAAGGGCGTTGAAGGCGGCCTGCTCCAGCCGGTCCCCCCAGAAGGGGTCCCCCGTCAGGCTGAGCAGCTGCTCGTAGGAATACATCGCCTCCACCACGCCGCAGCACTCGCTGCCCTGAATGGGGCTGTTCCCGGCCAGGCATTCGTCCCCGGTAAAATGCCCCGCCGCCATGCCGTGCTTTTTCATCAGCACCGCCAGCATCTCCTTTGCGAATGCCCCCGGGTCCTCCCCGGTTAAGCGGGAATAGAGCGCCCGGGATTTGAGGGCCATGGCGGTATTCACCACATGGTCGGGATAGCTCCAGTGGGGGTGCTCCGCCGCCTTGTCCATGGGAAGGGTTCGGTAGAGCTGCTGATAGTCGAGCCCCTCGGCCGCCAGCGTGTGGGCCATCTCCAGAATCCACCCCTCCGGCCGCCGCTCATAGAGCCAGAAAAGCGGGATCAGCGCCTCATACCACCGGGCGGCGGCCCAGTCAAAGAGGGTGTGGGACTGCAAATGCCCGCGGTAGTTCCAAAACGCGCGGCAGAGGGCCTCTTCCACCCGTTCGTCGCCGCTGCAGTCGGCGTAAAGGGCCAGCACTTTGCCGATGAGGAAGAGCGCCCACATGTCGTAGCGCCCCCGTTCCTCCGGCGTGCAGGGGCAGAGCCAGCCGTCCTCCTGCTGGCCCGCCAGGATGGCGTCCACATAGCGCTTTGCCCGGGCCTTCAGCCCCTCGTCGTCCAGCAGCCAGGCCAGCGGGATGAACCCGTCCAGCCAGTACGGGACCCGCTCCCATCCTTCCCGGTTTCCGCCGATCCATTTGCTGTCGCGGATATCGGGCCAAATCTGATCCAGGTGGCCGCAGAGCCCTTCCGCCTCAATTTCCAGCTGGCGCTTCAGCCACCCTTCCGGGCGGAGATGCTGCGGCGTCAGCATCCGGAATTTTGCCGGTTTCAGCATGTGATTTCCCCCTCTTTACAGATAACGGTCGATCCGTCTGGCGCAGCCGATGCCCAGCGCGCCGGGGCCGGTGTGGCAGGCGATGCTCAGGGAAAGCGGGTCGCAGAAGCGCACTTCCTTCCCCAGTTCCCCTGCAATCTGGACGCAGAATTCCCGGGCGGCCGCCTCATTGTGGGTATGCGCCACATAAAGGTGCACCTGGTCAAGGCCGCCGAAACGGGTGTCGATGTCCTTCCGCAGGGCTTCAATCATGATGGAACGGGCCTGCTTCTCGCTGCGCGCCTTGGAATAGGCGTCCAGCTTCTCCCCCTGAATCTGGAGCACCGGCCGGATGCGCAGCACGGTGGCGACGGCGGCTGCGGCCGGCGTAATGCGTCCGCCCTTTTTCAGGTATTCCAGCGTGTCCAGCATGATATAAATGCTGGATTCAAATTTGGTTTCCTCTAAAATTTCCCTGATCCGGGCTGCGCCCTTGCCGGACTCCGCCAGCGCCAGCGCATCCAGCACCGACTGGCGCTGCGGGACCGAAATGCGCTGGTTGTTGACCACCTGCACCCGCCCGTGGTAGTCCTCCGCCAGGACGGAGGCCGTCGCGCAGGCGCCGGAAAGCCCGCTGGACATGGGAATATGCACCAGCTCGTCGTAGTCCTCCAGCACGCTGTCCCACATGTCCAGCACATCCCCGGCCGCGGGCTGGGAAGTTGAAATCTGATGGTCGTTCTGCAGCCGCTCATAAAACTCCGCCTGCGAAAGGCTGATATCTTCATATAAGGTTTCCCCGTTAATGACAAACGGCATGGGGAGAACGAATATCCCCAGTTCCCGCGCCATTTTCTGGGTAATACCGCTGTTGCTGTCGGTCACAATGGCGATCTTTCCCATCATATTTTTCCTCCGCTTTCCTTTTTCTCTGCGCACAGATACGGTAATAAATCTAGTATCGTCCAAAATTTTGAAAATGTCAACCGCTTTCCGGAAAATTCATTTCTCCCGCGGGACTTCCCCCAAGATGGACAAAACATGCGGGACGGTATCGGATAAAAAGCACAAAGCACAGGCGGCATTCTCCCGGAACCGCGCTTTGCAGAATGCCGGAAAGGCCGGGCCGCCGAAAAAATGCCGGTTTTCCCCTTGTACCTCCCCGCCGGAATGTGGTATGATAAAAATACAGCCGTCCGAACGGCTATTTCCAAAAGAAAAGGGAGCGTTTATCATGATTCATCGGGAAGCACTGGAATGGACAAATACCTGGTGGGAGCAGGCGGAAAGCGAGGACCTGCCCCGCGTTCTGCTGATTGGGGATTCCATCTCTGTGGGGTATCACACCGCCGTTCAAAAGGAGCTGGACGGGCTTTATTACGTAGACCGTTTTTCCACCTCCAAATTCATCTCCGACCCGTTTTTCCGGCGGGAATTGGAGCTGTACGCCTCGGAATACACCTACCGCTGCATCCACTTTAACCACGGCCTTCACGGTCTCGATTTTCCGCTGGAAGTCTACCGCGACCACTACCGCCGGACGCTGGAGATGCTCCTCGCCCGGTGCCCCCGCGTCATTCTGGCCCTGTCCACCCCCATCACGGAGGTGGACCATCCGGACGTCCTGTCGGCGGAGCTGAATCCTGTGGTGCTGGCCCGCAACGAAGCGGTGCTCCGGCTGGCGGAAGAATACCGCCTCCCCGTCAATGATTTGTACGAGGCTGTTGCCGGCAAACCCTCCATCCGGAAAGCGGACGGCTACCATTACACGGAGGAAGGCGCCGCCCTTCAGGGGAAGCAGGTGGCGCAGGCCGTGCGGAAAGCGGCGGAATAACCCCCCGCCGGATACGCCGCAGCAAGCAGGAGGTTCAGCATGAACAAAAAAGAAGTGAACGAAATCCGGCGCCGCCTGTCCCCGGTCCGCAGCGCCATCAGCAGGATTTACGGCTGCTATGTCAATACCAACCGGGAAATTATCTCCTACCTGGAGGAATCCTTCGGGCTGATGCCGGAGTTTGAAACGGACAAGTATTTCAGCCTCCTGAAGAAGGTCCTGTCCGGAACAATGGGCCGGAACCTCATCGACATTGTCTTTTCCACCCAGCAGGTAGCGGACAGCGACGAGCACCGCCTCCTGTCCGCCCTGCGCAGCACCAGGCTCCAGGATCGGGAAACGCGGGACGCCTTTTACCAGAAGGTCATCGACTCGCTGGAGATGGACGGCAGCAACTACCTTATTCTCCTGGCCTGCGACAGCTACGATGTGCCCGCCCGCGGCAAGGACGATGAGACGCAGGAGGACGCCTCCGACACGGTGTTCACCTACGTTGTCTGCTGCATCTGCCCGGTGCGGGACGGCAAAACCGAGCTGGGGTATTTCCCCGGCGAAAACGAATTCCACAGCTGCACCCCTGTCCAGATTGTGGAGCCGCCGGAGCTGGGGTTCCTTTTCCCCGCCTTTGACGACAGGGCGGCCAATATCTACAACGCCCTGTTTTACTCCAAAAACCCCGGGCGGCTTCATCAGGAGTTCATCGACGCCGTTTTCCGCACCGAACCCCCCATGTCGGCCGACGAGCAGAAGGAAACTTTTGAGAGCGCCCTGACCGACGCGCTGGAGGACGGGTGCAGCTACCATGTGATGCAGTCTGTCCACGAGCAGCTCCGGGAGAGAATTCAGGAGCACGCGGAAAGCAAGGACCCGGAGCCGCTGGACCTGTCTCCCCGGGAGGTGGGGCAGATTCTCCAGAGCTGCGACGTGCCGGAGGAACAGGTCCGTCAGTTCCAGCACAACTGCGCCGAGCGATTCGGGGAAGGCGCCGCGCTGAATCCCGGCAACATCATCGACAGCAAGCGGTTTGAGATTCGGACGCCCCAGGTAAAAATCGCCGTAGACCCCGCCTACAGCTATCTTGTGGAAACCCGGATCATCGACGGGAGGAAATGCCTTGTCATCCCCGCCGATGAAGGGGTGGAAGTCAACGGTGTGCGGGTGCGCATCGACGACGAGGAAGAATAAGTCAACACGGCAGAAAATCCCGCCTGTGCTTTCGCACCGGCGGGATTTTCATTTTCGGGGGATTATCAGATTATTTGCCGCGGCGTTTGCGGGAAATCAGCCCGGCAGCGGCAGCTGCGCCGGCCAGAACCGCAAGGCTGCCTGCAACCTTGACGCCGGTCTGAGGCGGCTGGGCCAGAGGGGTCTCCTCATCGTCGATCGACTCCGTTTCCTCGGCAGGGGCGCTGGGCTCGCCGGGAATTGCATCCGGCACGCTGGGGTCCTCAGCGGGGAAGCTGGTCTGCGGGGTTTCCGGGTCCTCGATCTCCTCGCCGGAGGGTTCGGAGGGCTCCTCCGGGTCCGGGCGGCTGGGGATGTAGGGGTCCTCGGGGTCGGAGGGGTCAGAAGGTTCCTCTACAACCTGTTCCAGTGCGATACCCATTATACCTACAATTGGCGATGCCTGATAGGCTTCCGTTACATAATCACCGCTAATTTTAAAGAATATCGTAAGTTCTTGGGCACTGTTGGAAGAGATAGTTCCCATAGCCTGCAATTCCTCATCTACAGAATAATTTTTGCCTGCCATATATGCGCCATAACTGTCTGAATAACTTTCAACCTCACTGTTTACAAGAAGGCAATTGTTGTAGAAGAAGTTATAAGCCAGCGTTTGAAGTTCCGGAACAGATTCTTTTTCATAATATACGTCTTGGCCTACCAACCACCCATTATCTTCCCTCTTGCCCCCAAACATTTCCGCAATAGCCATTGCCGGGAGGTCTTCCAATTTCTCAGCGTCCGTTCCATACTTAAAATTATAGTAATCCAAATAATAACGCGGCAAATCAGCAATCGTAGCATCCGGTCCATATACATCCTGAAGTGCCATTTCAATGTATGGTTCTAAAACTGCTGGAACGTTCAGGCTCTGCAAAGCTGTATTGCGCGTACGAAATACCTGGAAAAATTCTGAGCTTCCATCAAAAGTCGGATAACTTCCAGACGCTTCAATATACCCATCATAGGGGCTATGGTCAACATCAAACCATAGTGAACCATCCTGATAGACATATTCCTGATCGGAAAGATTGACTATTCTGAGCACGCACTTAGTAGAATCTCCCGGTTGTGCCAGAATGTCTTCTGTCCCAAAAAGGCCGCTATCCGCTGTGGTGGTCTGACCGCCTGTAACAGCCTGACCGTTTTCGACCATTCCAACACTGATTTCGCCAAACACTTTCGAAATAGCTTTCCAATCAATATAAACAGTCTCTCCGGTAAAGCCTTTCGGAATTGTTACTGTTACAACATTTGTTGTCTGGTGCCCCGCCGGCTGAGTTTCATCAACTACTTCCTCATAGGAATATTCTATCCCCTCTGTAGAAACGGCGTGGCTCTTCGGCGTAAAAGCATATTTGGTTTCATCCGGGGTCGTATAGTTGTCGCTATAGGCCATTTCTGCCGCAATTGCAAAATAATCATACTGCAATTTCTGGTCCTTATTCATTCGGAAAAGACAACTGCCATTTTGCAGTTCCGCACGTCCAATCTCTATATTTTGGTTATTGCCTCGATCTGCGTTATAAGCTGTTAAGTTTCCCGATAATTCTTCTGTCTGCGAAGAATGGAAAATCATGATGATTTCTTCCGCATCATTCAACTGTGCAATATACTTTGAAATCTTATAAAAATCCATGGAATAGGCACATTTTAACACTGTACCTTGCGGCAGCGCAGCAGAAATACGCTCTATATCAGTAGTACCGGTAATCGTCTGAAAAGAAATTGATTCATCCTCCAGAACTCTCTCCGGCGCAACTACAGCTAATAGGGTTTCGGAATCATTACTTGCTTTCACAATTTGAACGGCCTGCCCTGACATTGCTCCATTAATAATCGACATCTGCTCCGGATAATCGGCTTCCAACTGGCCTTTTTCTTCTTCTGTTAACTTGTTGACCGACTCATATGCAAGTGCTATTGCATAAAGATCGTCTTCTGCCACGGCTTCTACCAAGGCCGTCACATCTTCTGATATTTCTATTGTTTGCGGTACGATGCTGCTCTGTACGAATGCAAAGTTGACATTAGTGGAGCTTTCCTCCACATCAGAACTCTCCTCCGCATCGGAGCTTTCCTCCGCATCGGAGCTCTCCTCAATGTCAGAGCTCTCCGTCACATCGGAAGAACCGGAGCTCTCTCCCCCCTCGACATTAGAGGCGGAAGAAGAACCGTTTCCGTCCGCAGTGCTGTCCTCTGCAAAAGCCGATACGCTCGCCGCGCTCGCAGTCATCGCGCAGGCCGCCAGAATTGCCGCCAGTTTCTGCCATTTCTTTGCCATGCCGTTTCTCCTCCTTGTTATTTTTGGGCTATGGCCTTATTATAGCAAACGGCGGTCACACGGCAGTCACAAAACATCTCTTTTTTTGAAAAATTTGATTTGGATAAAACTGCAAAAACGCGGCGGCTTTTTCTTCTTCTCCCATTGATTTTACCAAATTATGGACGCGGACGGTCCGGCCGGGCTATTTGGCGTCAATTTTCCGGAGAACCTCCCGGATGCTCAGCCCCTGTTCCCGGGCGGCGCGGGCCAGGTCCTCATACTCGTACTTTTCCCGCTCCGTCCCGAATCCGGAGGCGGTTTTCCGGCGGATGCTTCCGAATGGGGTCTCCACCTGCTCCACCGAGCGGCGGAGGGTGTAGCGGCGGCTGATATTCTCCCGCACGCCCAGGGTTGTGGTGTGCAGGAAAATCTGCCGGAGCATTTTGTCCCGCTCCGATTCCCGGCACATGACGCTCAGAAGCACCCCCGGCCGGGATTTTTTCATACCTGCCGGCGTGGTGTAAATCTCCAGCGCCCCGGCGTCAAACAGCCGTTCCATGGCGAAGCCGATTTCCTCCGGCGTCATATCGTCCAGGTTGCAGCAAAGCTCCGCCACCGTTTCCCCGGCCGACGCCGTCTCGCCCAGCATCGCACGGACGCAGTTGGCGGCGGGGAAATCTTTTTTGCCCATGCCGTAGCCGATTTTTTCCACCTGCATCACCGGCATCTCCCCGAAACGGCCGGCAAAATGGCGCAGCAGCGCGGCGCCTGTGGGGGTGCAGAGCTCGCCGGGGATGCTCCCGCCGTAGATGGGGACCCCGCGCAGGATGTGCGCCGTCGCCGGGGCGGGCACCGGCAGAATGCCGTGGGCGCAGCGGACCTGCCCGCTCCCCACATGGACGGGAGAAGCCACCACCTCGTCCGGCGCCAGGCGGTCCATCAGCAGGCAGACCGCGGTGATATCCGCCACCGCGTCCAGAGTCCCCACCTCGTGAAAGTGGATTTCGGTCACCGGGACGCCGTGGGCATGGCTTTCCGCTTCGGCGATGAGCTGATACACCGCCAGAATGTGCGCCTTCACCCGCTCTTCCACCGGCAGATGATGCACAATGTGGGAAATATCGTGCAGACTGCTGTGATGGTGGCCGGAGGGGTGGGAATGTTCGTGGGCGTGCGCATGGGGATGGCTGTGCGCTTCGCCTTCCTCCTCGCCGTTCACCGCGACAGACAGATGCGTCCCCGTAATGCCGCACTTCACCGACGCTTCCTTCTTCACCGTCACGCCCGGAAGCCCCAGGGCGTTCAGCTCCGCCGCAAAAGCGTCCGGGTCCGGCAGAAGCTCCATCAGCGCCGCCGCCAGCATATCGCCGGCCGCGCCCATTCCGCAGTCCAGATATAATGTTTTCATTGTTTCGCCTCCATATGATTGATCATGCTGGCCAGATAGCCCGCCCCGAAGCCGTTGTCGATATTGACCACCGACATCCCGCTCGCGCAGGAGTTGAGCATGGAAAGCAGGGCCGACAGGCCGTGAAACGACGCGCCGTAGCCCACGCTGGTGGGCACCGCGATGACCGGGCAGTCAGCAAGCCCGCCGATGACGCTGGCCAGCGCGCCTTCCATCCCGGCAATGGCAATGATGACGCTGGCGCTCATGATTTCGTCCAGATGGGCCAGCAGCCGGTGCAGCCCGGCCACCCCCACGTCGTACAGCCGCACCACCTCGTTGCCGTGGACCTGGGCGGTGAGGGCCGCCTCCTCCGCCACGGGGATATCGCTGGTGCCGCCGGTGGCCACAACGATCTTTCCGATGCCGTCCGGCCGGGGAATCTCCCCCCAGACGGCGGCCCGGGCCTCCGGATAATAGGCGATGTCCTGCGTGCGCTTCACTTCCCCGGCGGCCTCCGGGGAAAGGCGGGTGATGAGGACGGTTTTCTGGCCGTTCAGCTTCATGGTTTCCAGGATGCCGGCAATCTGCTCCGGCGTCTTGCCCGCGCCGTAAATGACCTCCGCCGCACCCTGCCGGATGCCCCGGTGCAGGTCCACCTTAGCATAGCCGATGTCGGCGAAGGGCTCCTTCTTGATCGCAAGGAGGGCGTCCTCCACCGGCATTCTGCCGTCCCGGACATCCTCCAGGATGCGTTTGATTTCGCTGTTCACTTTCTTCCCTCCAAATCCAGCAGGACGGCGCTGTAATGCCGCCCAAGCTCCGCTGCAATTTCCTCCCGGCGCTCCAGCACGCGCCCGAACTGCCCCGCCGGGACCTGGAGCTTCGCCGCGCTCCCTTCCATCCGCACCCGGAAATCGGTAAAGCCTAGGGAAAAGAGGAAATCCTCCGCCGCCTCGGTCGCCGCGAGCTTTTCGGGGGTGATGGGCTGCCCTGCGGGAATCCGGGTAGCCAGGCAGGCGTAGGCGGGCTTGTCCCAGGTAAACAGCCCCGCTTCCCGGGAAAGCCTGCGGATTTCTGCTTTGGTCAGGCCGCATTCCCGCAGCGGCGAGCGCACCGCAAGCTCCCGCAGCGCCCGCATGCCCGGCCGGTCCCCCTCTTCATCAGAAGCGTTGGTCCCGTCCAGCAGCACGGCGTATCCGTCCCGCGCCGCTTCGTCTGCAATGGCGCGGAAAATGGCCTGTTTGCAGAAATAGCAGCGGCCGGCGGGGTTGGCTGCAATCCGGGGGTCCGCCAGCACATCCAAAGTCAGGACCTTCATCGGCGCGCCCAGCTCCCCGGCCAGCCGCCGGGCATCCTCCAGCTCGAACCGGGGCTGAAAGGCCGATTTTACATAATAAGCGCGGACATCCGCCCCCGCGCGCCGCGCCGCGTACAGCAGGTAAGCCGAATCCACCCCGCCGGAAAAGGCCAGCACGGCTTTGGGGCAGTTTTGAAAAAATTCCGCCAGTTCCATAATTCCTCCGTTTCCGGCCCATCAGAAAAGGCATACGGTTTTTTCTAAAACCGTATGCCTTCATGCGCATACTTTTCCCGCATATTTCAGATGGGCCGCAATGCGGGGCGCTTCAGCGCTCCTTCCGCCGGCTTCCTGCCGGTATGGGATTATTATACAACATCCGTGCGGCGGGTGTCAAGAGAGACGGCGGAAAACCGTTACAGAGCGTCTGCCGCTTGCGAAAAATCCGCCGTTCTGCTATACTGAAAGAAAAGGGGGCGGGGATATGCAGAACAATCTTTCCAAAAAGGCGCTGGGCATGTCCGCGGCGGCGCTGCTGACCATACTGCTTCCGCGGCTGATCCGGCGCATCCTGAAAATCACCGCGGGGCGCACCCGGTTTGCAGGCCGGGAGGCGGGGTTTCTCGCCTGGGGCGGCGGGACCCGCCGGGCGCTGTTCTGCTCCACCCGCTACGACCCGGACTGGGACATCCGCGCCGCCGTCCCCCGGGCGGCAAAAGCGATGGGAATCGCGCTGCTGACCCTGCGGAAAGGCAGATAACACCGGTCCCCCGGCAGGAGGAAATTCTCGAAAGAGCTTCCTCCCGCCGGGGGATTTTTTATTCGGACGCTTTGGCGTACAGCTTCAGCTTCACGCAGCCGGAACCGCTGCCGGCAATCCGCAGTTCCCGGCAGCGGCGGCCGGTAATATAAGCCCCCGCCTCATACCGCAGCACCGGAATTTCCGCCGGCTCCCGGATATCATCCCCAATCGTCTCCCATTCCCCGGACAGGGACAGCGCCTCAATCCGGCAGACGATTCCCTCCTCCGGTTCCGCGGCGATGCCGGTGAGGAGCCGGTCCGCTTTGAGCGGAAAAGAGGCGGGAAGGCCGGTTTCCGTATCCAGAATGAGCTCCCCGTAAACCGCGGGGGAGGCGGCGAAAAGATTCTGCGCCCGGTCCTGGGAGAGGACTTCCGGCACGGAATCCATCTCCAGCCGGATAATCACGTCGTCCCCGGGGACCTGGCCCGCGTCCAGCGCCGCGCGGACGCCGGATTCATCCTGGGATACCGTGACCTTTTCCCCGGTGAGGCATTCCGCCCGGAGGATTTTCGCCGAAATTGCGGGCAGGGCCAGCGTCCCGCCGGGCTCCGCCTGAAGCAGATGCAGGTAAACGGTGCGGCCGCGGAAGGTTGCGCCGCCCCATGCGCCGGGCAGCCAGGGGCCGCCGCGGGTCTTGTAAACAGACTCGCCGTAGCGGGAAAGCCAGTCTCCCAGCTGGCGGACGCGCTCCTGCTCCGGCCGGTCGAATTCCCCGTTGGGCATGGCGCCGATGCTGAGCAGGTAGTTGCCGTCGCCGCAGACGCAGTTGATAAACTGATGGAGCACGGTGCGGAAGGATTTGATCTCCTCGCCGGTCCAGGCCCAGGCCGGCCCCAGCGGCATACAGGTTTCCCAGGGGCGGGTATTCTGGAAAAAGCCCACGCTGCCCTCCGGCGTGTCGAAATCGCCGGGGAGGCTTGCGCGGTTATTGATGAGCAGATGGGGTTGAAGGGCGCGGGCTTCCCGTTCGATCTGGTCCGCGTCCCACATTTCCTCCAAGAACATTCTGCCCCACCAGCAGGCGTCCCACCACAGAATATCGATTTTCCCGTAATTGGTCATCAGCTCCCGCACGGTGTTGTGCATGTACGCAATATACCGGCGGTGCCGCTCGGTAATGCGGACCGGCTGGCCCTCCTGATACTGGAAAAGCGTGTGAGGGGGCGCTTTTTCCGACACCTCGGGCGGAATCGGCTCGTAGTCCGGATGCTTCCAGTCCCGCTGGGAGTAGTAAAGCCCCACCTTCATCCCCGCTTCATGACAGGCGTCCACCAGTTCGCGCAGGTAATCCCGCCCGAAGGGGGAATTGGTGATTTTATAATCCGAATATGCGGTGTCCCACATGTGAAATCCGTCGTGATGCTTGGTAATGATGACGACGTACTTCATCCCGCCGTCCCTGGCGAGCTGAATCCACTTCCGGGCGTCAAAATCCGGAAGGGCAATCTCTTCCGCCCAATGGTCGTACACCTCGTCCGGCACCGGACCGATTCCGCCGTCCGGCGGCTTGTGGGTGTGGCGGGACCAGCCGATGTCCACCTTTCCCAGAGCGGACAGTCCCACGTGGAGGAACAGCCCCAGCTTAGCGTCGCGGAACCATTGCAGGTCCTCTTCCGAAGCAAACGGGTAGCGTTCCCACTCCTCCCTGCTGAAGGGCTGGTAAAGATAAAAGGGCTCCCGCGCTGCGGAGCCCTCCAAAACGGAGTACGGCATGAGGGTCACTCCTTTATGCAAGAATCACCCACATTATATCTTTTTTCCACCGGAATCACAACAACTAAAAATACGCCGTATTTATCAGAAATTAAGCGAATCTGCTCAAAATTCCCGGACCGTTTCCTTGGTGCTGCGCTTGGGAACATGGTAGTTCCCCTGTTCGTCCAGGTAATATTCCACCGACCCGGTAAATTTTTCACAGCGGGAGGTGTGGGTGGGATAGCCGAACGCCACCAGCGAATGGAGGTACCATTTTTCCGGCAGCATCAGGTGCTCCGCCAGCCACGGGCGGTCGCAGGCCCCGATGATGCAGCTGCCGATGCCGCGGTCCCAGGCGGTCAGGGTCATGTTGGAAATCGCAAGCCCCGCATCGGTCCCGGCGGCCGCGGCGGAAGAAATCGCTTCGTCAATCAGCACGGCGATAAACAGGACCGGGCGTTCCTCCTCCCTGGGCGTGCCCTGTTCCGGCGGAAGGTAGGCGGCCCATTTGGTGTGTTCAAAAACGTGGGCCAGCTTTGCAGGCTCCCGGATGACCAGATACCGCAGGGGCTGGCGGTTTGCCGCGCTGGAAGCGTATCGGGCGGATTCCAGAATGACTTCCAGGTCCTCCTGGGGGATGGGGCGCTGCTCAAACCGGCGATAGGTGCGCCTGGTTTTCAGAAGCTCCATGAGTTCCATACGATCACTCCTTTTTTCGTTTTTCCAGACGGAAGGGAAATTCTCGTTTTTGTTTGGATGTCTTTTTTAAAATGGGGTGATCCGGCGGCGCATAGCTGTCCGTGTCGGTGGGAAGGGATTTTTTTGCCAGACGGCTGCTGACAAATTCGGAAATCAGATAGTAAATGACCGCAAACAGCGGCACGCCGATGAACATCCCCGCCGGCCCCAGCAGGCTGCCGAAAATCGTGATGGAAAAGACGACCCAGAAAGGGGAAAGCCCCGTCGAATCTCCCAGGATTTTGGGGCAGATGATATTGCCGTCAACCTGCTGGAGAATCAGGATGAAAATGCCGAACCACAGCGCCGTCATGGGGTCCACAATCAGCAGGATGAGAATGGACGGGATGGCGCCGATGAACGGCCCGAAGTAGGGAATCACATTGGTAACGCCCACCACAGCGCTGATGAGCATGGCGTAAGGCCACTGAAACAGGGTCATGAAGAACAAGCAGAGCAGGAACACGATAAAAGCGTCCAGCAGCTGGCCCACGATAAACCTGCTGAATACCTGATGGACCTTGCGGGTGACCTGGGTCAGGCGGTCCACCTTCTGCCGGGAAAAGAGAGCGCAGAAGATTTTGCGGACATGGGCGAAAAAGCGCTCCTTATCCAGCAGCAGGTAAAGGGAAACAATGACGCCGATGATGACGTTGAGGATGCCGGTGGTCAGGCTCATGGCCCATTGGACGATTTTCGGCACCAGGGTGGTCAGGTTGGAGGCAAAGGTCTGGACCCACTGTTCCGCCGCATCCATAATGCGGTCGATGGTAGCGGGCGGGAGGTTGGTCAGGTCGTATTCCTCCGCCAGCTTTGTCACCAGCGGCTCCAGCTGGCGGAGCCATTCGGGAATCTGCACAGCCAGGCTCGCGATGCTCTGCGCAATCTGCGGGATCACAATGCTGAAAAAGATTGCCAGCAGAATCGCGGCGGTGACATAAGCTCCCAGAACGCCGAGCCGCCGCGCCGCTTTGGGGCCGATCCGCCCCTTGCTCCACCGCTTCAGCCACCCCTCATAGGTATTCAGCAGCGGACAGAGGATGTAGGCGATGGTAAATCCCCAGATAAACGGGCTCAAGATGGACAGGCAGTTTTTGACAAAGGCCGCCACCGCGTCAATCTTCAGCAGCGCGGCGATGACGACGGCCGCGGCGGTAATGACCAGAACGGCGTAAGCGGCGATGGTGTTGTATTTACGGTTGAATTCTATGCGCATTTGCCGCACCTCCCGGCCGGTCAGAGGGTAATCCCGCCGAGGACTTCGCCGATTCCGGCGGAAATCAGCAGACCGGCGCGCCGGTCGTAGGCGGTAGGACTTTTGTTAATCAGGACGAGACGCTCCCCGGGGTAATACCGGATGAGCCCCGCTGCCGGATAGACAGCCAGGGAGGTTCCCCCCACAATGAGGAGGTCCGCACCCGCAATGGCTTCCGCGGCGCGCCGGAGAATTTCGCCGTCCAGCTGTTCCTCATAAAGAACCACGTCCGGCTTGACCACGCCGCCGCAGGAGCAGCGGGGGATGCCCTCCGAACGGAGGATATGCTCCATGGGGTAAAACTTTCCGCAGCGCATGCAGGCATTGCGCAGCACCGAGCCGTGAAGCTCCAAAACGTTTTTGCTGCCCGCCGCCTGATGGAGGCCGTCGATATTCTGGGTGATAACCGCCGTCAGCTTTCCGGCCCGCTCCATTTCCGCCAGCTTCAGGTGGGCGCGGTTGGGCTTCGCGCCGGGGCAGAGCATCTTTTCCCGGTAAAAGCGGAAGAACTCCTCGGGATTCCGGTCAAAAAAGCTGCGGCTGAGGATGGTTTCCGGCGGATAGGCCCATTTCTGGCTGTAGAGGCCGTCCGCGCTGCGGAAATCGGGGATGCCGCTTTCCGTGGAGACGCCGGCGCCGCCGAAAAAGACGATGCGGCTGCTTTCGGACACCCACTGCTGAAGCCGGCTTTCCGGTTCTTTCCATTCCTCGCCCATGGGTCATTCGCCTCCTTTCAGAATCAGGCCCACCGGGCAGTGGTCGCTGCCCAAAACGTCGGTATAAATCAGGCTGTCCTCGATGCGGTCCCGGAGCTTTTCCGACACCAGGAAGTAGTCGATGCGCCAGCCCGCATTCTTTTCCCGCGCCTTGAACATGTAAGACCACCAGCTGTACACCCCCGCTTTGTCCGGATAAAGGAACCGGAAGCTGTCCAGAAATCCCGCGCCCAGCAGCTTGGTCATCTTTTCCCGCTCCTCATCGGTAAAGCCGGCGTTTCGGCGGTTGGTTTTCGGGTTTTTCAGGTCGATTTCCTGATGGGCCACATTCATGTCCCCGCAGGCGATTACCGGCTTTCGGGCGTCCAGCCCGGTCAGGTAGCCCCGGAAGGCGTCCTCCCACTCCATGCGGTAGGCAAGCCGGGTCAGCTCCCGCTGGGAATTGGGGGTGTAGACGTTTACCAGATAAAAATCCGGGTATTCGGCAGTGATGACCCGCCCCTCCCGGTCATGTTCCGGGAGGCCGATGCCGTACCGCACATCCAGCGGTTCGGTCTTTGAAAAAACGGCGGTGCCGGAATAACCTTTCTTTTCGGCGCTGTTCCAATAGGCCCGGTATTCGCCCGGGCTGCCCAGCTGAAAATCAGCCTGTTCCGGCTGGAGCTTTGTTTCCTGTAAGCAGAAAATGTCCGCGCCGGATTCGGCGAAAAACTCCGGGAAGCCCTTCCCCATGCAGGCGCGCAGGCCGTTGACGTTCCAGGAAATCAGTTTCATGCCGGATCCATCCTTTCTTTCATCGCGCGGCCTGAGCGGCGCGGCATATTCTTTTCTACATTATAACATAATTTACGCAGAAAGTCATGAACGATGCGAAAACAGCGGAAAAAAATTCAAATTTTCCTTTTCCGCGCCGAAAGTGCGGGATACGGCCTGTACACAGGCGGCATAATATGGTAAAATAGAAAACAGATTTATCGATACACAAAATGTTTTTGTCTAACAGGAAAGGAAGATTCCCGGATTATGTGGAAGCTGAAACGATTTTTAGGACAATACAAGAAACAGGTGCTGCTGGGGCCGTTGTTCAAGTGGGTCGAGGCGGTGCTGGAGCTCATCGTGCCGCTGGTGATGGCAAGCCTCATCGACGTGGGGGTCACCGGGCGGGACAGCGGCTATATTTTTAAAATGGGAGCGCTTTTGCTGCTCATCGCGGCGGTGAGCCTGGGGTGCGCCCTCATCTGCCAGTATTTCGCCTCCGTCGCCTCCCAGGGGGTGGGGACTAACCTGCGCCGGGAGATGTTTGCCAAAATCAACAGCCTTTCCCACGCGGAGCTGGACCGCTTCGGCACCCACTCCCTCATCACCCGCATCACCAACGACGTAAACCAGCTCCAGCTGGCGGTGGCCATGCTCATCCGGCTGGTGGTCCGCGCGCCCTTCCTGGCGGTGGGGGCGGTGGTGATGGCCTTTACGGTGGACGTGCAGCTGTCGCTGATATTTGTCATCGCTTTCCCGCTGATTGTGCTGGTTCTGTATGTGGTCATGAGCAAGTCGGTGCCCTTTTTCCGGGTGATGCAGAAAAAGCTGGACCGCATCTCCCTGATTACCCGGGAGAACCTGGAGGGCGCCCGGGTTATCCGCGCCTTTTCCAAGCAGAAGGAGGAGCTCTCCCGCTTCACCGGCGCCAGCGACGATCTGGCGGATACAGCGGTCCGGGTGGGCCGGCTGTCGGCGCTGCTCAACCCCCTCACCTCCATCATCATGAACGCCGGCGTGGCGGCCATCCTCTGGTTCGGCGGCTTCCAGGTGGACGCCGGGCGGCTGAGCCAGGGGGAAATCGTCGCCCTGGTCAACTACATGAACCAGATTCTGCTGGCCCTCACCGTGGTGGCCAATCTGGTTGTGATCTTCACCAAGGCTTCCGCCTCCGCCGCCCGCGTCAATGCGGTGCTGGAAACGGAGCCATCCGTCGCCGACAGCGCCGCGGCCGAGGTCCGGCCGGACCCGGACGCCCCGGTGCTCTGCTTTGAAAACGTTTCCTTCGCTTATGCGGGCTCCGAGGAGCCCTCCCTGGAAGGGGTGACCTTAACGCTCCGCCGGGGCGAAACGCTGGGCGTCATCGGCGGGACCGGCGCGGGCAAATCCACCTTTGTGAACCTCATCCCGAGGTTTTACGACGCCACCGGCGGCAATCTCAAAATATGCGGCCGGGATATCCGGGAATACCCGCTTGCGCAGCTTCGGCGGATGATTTCCGTGGTTCCCCAGAAGGCGGCGGTCGTCTCAGGGACCATTGCGGACAATCTCCGCTGGAGGAAAGGAAACGCATCGGAGGAGGAGCTCTGGGCCGCCCTCCGGACCGCGCAGGCGGCGGATTTCGTCGGCGCGCTGCCCAAACAGCTCCAGTCTTATGTGGAACAGGGCGGCAAGAACTTTTCCGGCGGCCAGAAGCAGCGCCTCACCATCGCCCGGGCGCTGGTGGGAGAGCCGGAGGTGCTGATTCTGGACGATTCCTCCAGCGCCCTGGACTTCGCCACCGACGCCGCCCTGCGGAAGGCTCTCCGGGAGGACACCCGGGGGATGACCGTGGTGATCGTCTCCCAGCGGGCCAGCGCCGTGCGGCGGGCCGACCGGATTCTGGTCCTGGACAACGGGGAGATGGCGGGTCTCGGGACCCATGAGGAGCTGCTTCAAAGCTGCCCGGTTTACAAAGAGATCTGTCTTTCCCAGATGAGCGCGGAGGAGGTATCCAAATGAGTCAGAAAAAATTCAGCGCCGGCGTAATCAAGCACCTGCTTTCCTATACGCGGCCCTATGCGGGTTATCTGATTGCAGCCATGGCCTGCGCGTTTTTCAGCGTTGTGCTGTCGCTGATGATCCCCGTCTTTGTGGGGGAGGGCGTAGACTGCCTGGTGTCCGCCGGGAAGGTGGATTATCGGGGGCTTGCCCGCGCCATTCTGTATATCGCCCTCTCGGTAGCCGGGGCGGCTGTATTCCAGTGGCTCATGTCCTACTGCAACAACGTCATCACCTACCGCACCGTCAAGGACCTCCGCATCCAGCTCTTCCGGAAGCTCAGCTCGGTCCCCCTCAAATACATTGACCAGCGGTCCCACGGCGACCTCATCAGCCGGGTGGTCAACGACATTGACCAGGTTTCCGACGGCCTTCTGCAGGGCTTTACCCAGCTTTTCACCGGCATTGTCACCATCCTGGGGACGCTTGTCTTTATGCTGGCCGCCAATGTGTGGGTGGCGCTTCTGGTGGTGGTGCTGACGCCCCTGTCGCTGTTCGTCGCCTCCTTTATCGCCAAAAATTCCTTCCGGCATTTCCGGGGGCAGACCGCCATCCAGGGCGAGCTGTCCGGCTATGTGGAGGAAATGGTTTCCAACCAGAAGCTGGTCAAAGCCTTCTGCTACGAGGACCGTTCCGAGGAAAAACTGGAGGAAATCAACCGCCGCCTTTATACCGAAGGGCAAAAAGCGCAGTTTTTCTCCTCTCTGTCAAACCCCTGCACCCGCTTTGTCAACGCGGTGGTCTATGCGGCGGTGGGCATCGCCGGGGCGGCTTTCGCCATCAGCGGCCTGATGACCGTCGGCACCATCTCCATGTTTTTGAGCTACGCCAACCAGTACACCAAGCCCTTTAACGAGGTCACCGGCATTATCACCCAGCTCCAGACCGCCCTGGCCTCCGCCCAGCGGGTGTTCGCCGTGCTGGACGAGCCCTCCGAAACGCCGGACGCGCCGGAAGCCATGGTCAAGGAAAGCTGCGGCGGCAGGGTGGAGCTCCGGGACGTCTCCTTCTCCTATTCCCCGGAGCGGCCCCTCATCGAGCACCTGAACCTGCTGGCCGTCCCGGGCAGCCGCATCGCCATCGTGGGGCCCACGGGCTGCGGCAAAACCACCCTCATCAACCTGCTCATGCGCTTTTACGACGTAAACGGCGGCGCCATCCTGGTGGACGGGGACGATATCCGGGAAATGACCCGCGGCAGCATGCGGGCCCAGTACGGAATGGTGCTCCAGGAATCCTGGCTCTTTTCCGGGACGGTTCGGGATAATATCGCCTACGCCCGGCCGGACGCCTCCATGGAGGAGGTGGAAGCCGCGGCAAAGGCGGCCCACGCCCACCAGTTCATCAAGCGCCTGCCGGAGGGCTACAACACCGTCATTGCCGAGGACGGCGGCAACCTTTCCCAGGGCCAGAAGCAGCTCCTGTGCATCGCCCGGGTGATGCTGGCCGACCCGCCCATGCTCATTCTGGACGAGGCCACCTCCAACATCGACACCCGCACCGAAATCCTGGTGCATCGCGCCTTCCAGGAGATGATGAAGGGCCGCACCAGCTTTGTGGTGGCCCACCGCCTCTCCACCATCCGGGAATCCGACCTGATCCTGGTGATGAACCAGGGACACATCGTGGAGCAGGGAACCCACGACGCGCTCCTGGCCAAAGGCGGCTTTTACGCGAATCTCTACAACAGCCAGTTTGCGCGGGCGGAGGACTGAGCCGCCCCTTTGCAGAATTTCCCTGTCAGCATGCAGATTATGACGATCAGGAGGAATGATTATGCGTTACGCGGTTATCGGCACCGGCTGGATTGCCGATTCCTATGTTCAGGGGGCGGCCCGGTCCGGGAACTGGGAGCTGGCGGCGGTCTGCTCCCGCTCCCGGGAGACCGGGCTTGCCTTCGGCGGGAAATACGGGGTGTCCGCCGTCTGCACCTCCCCGGAGGAGCTGGCGGCCGACCCGTCCATTCCGGCGGTTTATATCGCCAGCCCCAACTGCTGCCACTATGAGCAAAGCCGGATGATGCTGGAAGCGGGCAAGCATGTGCTCTGTGAAAAGCCCGTCACCGTCACGCCGGAGGGCTGCCGGGACTTGCAGGAGCTGGCGGAAAAGCGGGGGCTCGTCTACCTGGAAGCCATTATGATGCTCCATCAGCCGCATCTTGCCGCCGTGGAAAGCGCCATCGCCCGGCTGGGGAGAATCCGCGCGGCGCGGCTGAGCTTTGACCAGCTCTCCTCCAAATATCCCGCCTATCTCCGGGGGGAGCTGCCCAATATTTTCAACCCCAAAATGGCCACCGGGAGCCTGATGGATTTGGGGATTTACTGCGTTTACCCCGCCGTCGCCTGGTTCGGCGTCCCGGACAGGATCGAAGCGGCGGCCTCCTTCCTCCCGTCGGGGGCGGACGCCGCCTGCTCCGCCATCTTTGGCTACCCGGACAAGCTGGTGACGCTGGACTGCTGCAAAACCGGCCAGAGCTGCCTGGGCTCGGAAATTCTGGGGGACGAAGGGACGCTGGAAATCCGCTCGATTTCCCAGCTGACCGGCGTTGTCCTGCACCGAAAGGACGGCGGCTGCGAAACCATCGTGGGGGAGGCGGAAAAAGCGGCCCTCATGGGGAACGAAGCGGCGGACTTTTACCGCTATATTGCCGGCCCGGCGTCCAGCCGGGAGCAGTACCGCCGGGACAGCCGGCTGGCGCTGGAGGTCAGCCGCGCCATGGCGGAGATCCGCGCCCGGGCGGGCATCCGGTTTGAGGGGGAATTTCGATGAAGCGTTCCGCTTTAAAGCTGGCAGCGCTGGCTGCGGCGCCGGCGCTGCTTCTTTTTTCCTGCGGGCAGAAGCCCCACGCCGCCCCGTTCTCTCCTGCGGGCCACGCTGCCCCGCCCCAAAACGCGCTGGCCGCCCTGACCACCCCATCTCAGCTGGCCGCGGAAAAAGCGGCAGAGGAAGCGGCGCTGGCGGCCATGCCCCGCAACCCGCTCACCGGCGAGCCGGGCTATCCGGAGGAATCGCTTCCAAAGCGCCCGGCGGCGGTGATGGTCAACAACCTGGACGCCGCGCTGCCCCATCGCGGCCTGTCCCAGGCGGACGTTCTTTATGAGGTGGCGGTGGAGGGCGGCATCACCCGGATGATGGCAGTTTTTGCGGACATTGACGCCATCCCGCAGGTGGGGCCGGTGCGCTCCGCCCGCCATTATTACACCGATCTGGCGGCGCCGTACAATGCGGTTTACGTCCATTTCGGCGGCAGCGCCCCGGGAAAGGCGGCCATCCAGAACCGGGGCATCGACAATGTGGACGGCTTAATCTACGGCACCACCGCCTTCACCAAAGACAGCTGGCGGGCGCAGAACCGCGGCGTGGAGCACAGCTACTTTATCGACGGCGCTTCCATCCGGTCCGTGGCCGAGAAGCGGGGGTATTCCCTGGAAGGGGCCGCCTCCGCGCCGCTCCCCATCTCGCTGACGCGGGTGGAGCCGGCCCAGAAGTGCGGCGGCGTCTATGTCAAATTTTCCGGCTACACCAACAGCGAATTCCTCTACGACCCGGAAACCGGCCTTTACGAAAAACTGCGGGACGGCGAACCTCACATTGACGAAAACAACGGCGAAACCCTCCGCTTCGCCAATGTTCTGGTGCTGGTCACCTCCATCACCAGCTACGACGGCGGCGACCTGCGCGAGGTGGCGCTGGGACAGGGGGGCGGTTACCTGTTCACCGGCGGCGGATATGAAAAAATCACCTGGTCCAAGGGAGGGTATCAGAACCAGTTCTCCTTTGCCAGGCAGGACGGGACAGCCGTTTCGGGCAACGTCGGACCCACCTTTATTGCCATCATCGACCGCTCCGTGGAAAGCAGCATGCAGCTCCGATAAAGGCCGCCCGTATTTCACAGCATGTGGGCGGCCAGAATGGTGATATCATTCCTGCTGTACCGGATGAGCCCGTCTTTCTGCATTTTGGAAAGCTCGCTGCACATGGCGCTCCGGTCGACGCTCAAGTAGTCGGCAAGCTGCTGGCGGCTGTACGGGACCCGGAAGGAACAGCTCCCCGATTTTTTGGCGCATTCCGAAAAGTAGGACAGCAGGCGTCCCCGGATGGACTTGGAGCTTGTGTGCAGGATCCTGCGCGAAAGCTCCAGGCTTTTCCGGGCGCAGACGCTCAGAAGGTTCTGGACCAGCCTGGCGTGGAAGGGGCAGGCGCAGCTGCATGAGGCCGCCGCCTTCCCCGCGTTCAGGAACAATACCTCCGTGTCCTCCGCGGCGGACACGGTAATCCGGAGCGGCTCCCCCGGGATGCAGGCATATGCCTCGGCAAAAACCGCCCCCGGCGGCGCGCTTCCCAGGATGCTGTGGTTTCCCCACACATCGTCGGAGGCGATGATCGCCCGGCCGGACAGCACAACCCCCAGCCACTCCGTCGGCTCCCCTTCCTTCAGGATCACCTCCCCTTTGCGGCAGCGCCGCTCAAATGCCCGCAGGCATTGCAGGAGGGTTTCCAGGTCCTGCTCCGAAATTCCTTCAAAAATTTTCATGCTTCCGAGATTTTCTCGCATATTTTTCTCCTTTTGTTGTTGCGGCAACAGACTTTCCCCTTTCTTTGCAGTATAATCTCCCTGTAAGCACAGGAAACACCGGAAAGGAGAACCCGATATGATTCGTAAAATCATCCAGATTGATGAGGAAAAGTGCAACGGCTGCGGCGCCTGCGCGGCGGCCTGCCACGAAGGAGCCATCGGCATGGTAAACGGAAAGGCGCGCCTTCTGCGCGACGACTACTGCGACGGACTGGGGGACTGCCTGCCCGCCTGCCCCACCGGGGCCATCACCTTTGTGGAGCGCGAAGCGGCGGAATATAACGAAAAGGCCGTGCAGGAAAACAAACGGCGGGCGTCTCACGCCGCAGCGCCGCAGGGCGGGTGCCCCGGCAGCCGGCTGCGCCGCATCCATCCGGAGGAGCACGCCGGCGAGACGGCCGCGGCAGCTCCGGCGGCCGTCTCGCAGCTGGGCCAGTGGCCCTGCCAAATCAAGCTCGTCCCGACAAACGCCCCCTATTTTCAGGGAGCAAAGCTGCTCATCGCGGCGGACTGCACCGCCTTTGCCTATGCAAACCTGCACCAGGAATTCATGAAAGGGCGCATCACCTTAATCGGCTGCCCCAAGCTGGACGGCGTCGATTACAGCGAAAAGCTGGCGGCAATCATCCGGGAAAACGACATCCAAAGCGTCGTCATTGTCCGGATGGAGGTCCCCTGCTGCGGCGGGCTGGCCGGCGCTGCGAAAAAAGCCCTCCAGGAAAGCGGCAAATTCATCCCCTGGCAGGTGGTCACGATTTCCGTGGACGGGAAAATTCTGGATTAGGATAGCGCCCTAATCCGCAGCCTCCCCCTCCATCCCCCCGCCGCTCCTGCGGTACTGGCTGGGGGACATCCCGGTCTGCCGCCGGAAAAGCAGCGAAAAGTAGTTGGAGTTTTCAAACCCGGCCCGGGCGGCGGCTTCCGTAATGGAGGCCGCCGTTCCCAAAAGGATCTTTTTGGCTTCCTCCAGGCGGAGCAGGTTCGTATACTCCCGGAGCGTATGCCCGGTTTTGGCCTTGAACATATGGCTGATATACGACCGGCTGCAATGGGATACCTGCGCCAATTCCTCCAGGGAAATGGGCCGGTGGTAATTTTTTTCGATATGCTGCAGGACCCGGGTGAGCACTTCGTCCGCATTCCTGCCGCCGGCCGGAGAATCCGGCTCCAGCTCCAGCCGCTTTCCGGCCAGGAGCTCCAGCATCTGCGCCAGCGGGTAAATCAGGGTTTCCAGCAGGGCCGTATCCGGCGGGTCGGGAGAAAGGCTGCGGCAATAAAGGGCGGTGGTTTTCCCCTCGTCCAGCATGTATTTCCGGCAGATGTGCCGGACCTTCCCCTCGCTTTCGGGCAGTCCGCCGCGGTATCCGCTGACGCTGATAAAGCCGATCACCCTGCCCCCCGGCGCAATCGGGTAGACGTATTCCAAAACCCCGCAGTGGCAGACGCCCCAAAACGGGCCTTCGGACAGCTTTTTTAGAATTTTTCCCTGGCGGCTGATGCAGTCGTCCCAAAGCTGCGCGTTGGATTTTAAATAGAGGCAGTATGGGTTGGAATGAACCCTGTACGGCAGGAACTGCACGAGATACGGCGCAAAAACGTTCTGAAATTCGTGCAGGGTAACGCTGAACCCGCAGTTTTCCTGAAGATAATGAAGGTACAGGAGAATATGGCTGACAAGCGCTTCCGTTGAAATCACCGCCTTTTTCGATTGCTGCTTTTATTTTACCCCATCGCGCCCGTCAAGTCAAACTCATGCCAAGGATGCAGGCTGCGCGCCGATACCTTCCGCTCCGATCGGGGCGGAAATTTTTTTATCCCATCGCCCTTGACATCCCGGCGAAGCATGTTATAATGAGAATAGATATATCGACATAAGATATAGCTGCGAGGTGAAAAAATGTCCCGGGAACAATTGCAGAACCTGACCGAACCCATGTACTACCTTCTTCTTGCCATGACGGAGCCCCGCCACGGCTACGACGCCATGCAGTATATCCGGCGGATCACCGGCGGGCGGGTCCGCATTGGGGCCGGCACCATGTACACCCTCCTGGCCCGGTTTGAAAAAGAACACATCCTCGTCCAAACGGCGGAGGAGGGCCGCCGGAAGATATACGCCCTGACCGATAAAGGCCGGGACCTGCTGGAAGGGGAGATTACCCGGCTCCGCCGCATGCTGGAGGACGCTGATGCCGTAAAAAAGGAGGCCGAACCGGATGAAACAGCGTGAAAGATGGCGGTGGCTGCCCTACCGCGTGACGGAACCCGGGCAGCTCGCCCGGTATTTTGAGGAACAGGCCGCCCTGGGATGGCTGCCTGTCCGGGTGGGACGGTACGCCGCCCGCTTCCGGAAGAAAAGCCCCCGGCGGCTGCGCTTCTGCGTCGATTTCGCCGCTTTTTTGCCGGACAGCGATCAGATGGCGGAATACCGCGCCCTCTGCGCCGATGCAGGCTGGCGGTACCGGCTGCGGGCCCGGGACGGCTGGCTCCTTTTTCAGAGCCGGGACCCGGAGGCCGTCCCCCTCCAGACCGACCCCGCACTGGAAGCAAAATCCTTCCGCTCCTTTTACTGGGGCGTGTTTTGGAACCGGCTGAACCTTGCCCTGATTGCCTGCCTGTTCCCTCTGATGAACCTCGGCATCGCCGATAACCTGCGCTTTGTCACCGGCTGGAACACCATGGCGGAATTCTTCCTCGCCTTCCTTCTGCTGCTGTTTCTGCTCTTTTCTCTGGGGAGCGCGGCGGCGGGGCTTGGGGGATATTTCCGCTGCCGGAAGGCCATGAAAGCGGGAAATGCTCCGCCGGAAGCGCCCCCCTCTGCCGCTGCGCGGAGGATCCGGGTGCGGAAAATCTTCCTCTGGACCGGCGGAATCGCCCTGGCCGGGGCGCTGGGGTATGACATTTGGGCCGGAAACATCCGTCCGGAATGGGAGAACATCGCGGCTGTCTGCCTGGGGGCGGCCATGCTGCTGGCGGGCTGGCTCTGGGTTTCGGACCGCTGGGGGGAAGGGCTTTTGCGAAAATTCCTCCTATGGGCGGGGGCTCTGTTCGCGGCGGTGGGCGTGTTTCTCTCCTACCCCCTCTACCGGATGGAATCCGCCGTGTTCACCGCGGAGGACCCGGTCGTGCTGGCGGCCCGGCTTCTCCCGGAAGGCCAAATAAACGCGAGCAGCTGCGAGTACGGCCACACGCCTCTTTACGAGCGCTGGGAGGTCGATCAGTCCGCCAGCGTTCCGGTATCGGAGAACGTCTACGACGGAATTACCGTCCATTACGAAGCCTGGCGGGCCGCTTCCCCCGCCATTGCCCGGCGCATTCTGCGGGAAGAAACTGAATCCTATCAAAGCATCTTTCACGAAATGCCCATAACACCTCTGGATTGGCCCGTGGAGGAGGCGGTACAGATCGGGACTGTGGAAATCATCCTTCGGGACGGCGGCAATGTGGCCGCTCTGTTTTTGGGCGGGGACGACCCGGAACAGTATCGCGCCGTGATGCTGGAGGCCATGGAGAAGCTGGCCCGCTGAACCCCGCATACCGCAAAGCCGGCGTCAGAATCCGTTTGGATTCTGACGCCGGCTTTTTGTGCGCCCAACGGGATATCTCACCGCAATTCCCGGGCCCGGGACTCCCCGCCCGGCGTAATCACCGCAACTCCTGCCGCTTCGTATTTTTTCCGGACTTCGCCGGGCAGCCTGGAATCCGTCAGGATGCATTCCGCCCGGATCAGGTCGCAGACCTTCAGCAGGCATACCTTGTCAAAACAGCTGCTGCTGCACAGCACAATGGTCCGCCCGGCAATGTCCGCCATGGTCCGCTGCACCTCCACATCCTCAAATCCGCAGGAGGTGATCCCCGAGGTAATCCCCGCGTGAAGCGAAACCCCGCTGGGCGTCAGAAAGTACCAGTTTACGTGGTACTGCCGCAGCTGCTCCAGACAGGAAGCCCCCACCGTGGACACCTCCTCCGGATGGACGACCCCGCCGGCCAGGACCACCGTAAAGGACGGCTTGTCCAGCAGCTCGTTTACCACCGCAATCGAATGGGTAAAAATCGTCAGACGCCCATACTGCCGCTTCAGCACCCTTGCAATGGCCAGGCTGGTGGTGCCGGCGTCCAGCGCAATGGAATCCCCTTCCCGCACAAACTGGCAGACCAGCTCCGCCGCCTCCAGCTTGTTCTCCTGAAACTGGCGCTCCCGCTCCCGGAACTGGGGCGCGCCGGCATCCACCTGCTCCAGCACGGCGCCGCCGTAAACCTTTTTCAGGCAGCCTTCCCGCTCCAGGTAATCCAGGTCCCGCCGGATGGTCTCCGCCGATACCCCGAACAGCTCCGCCAGCGGGGCCACCTTCACCGCCCGTTCCTTCCGCAGCAATTCCAAAATCCGATGATACCGTTCTTCCGCCAGCATCCTATTCCCCCCGGCTCTTTGTCAATTTTGTTTATCTTAATTATATCGAATGCCCCTGAAAATGTCAATCTGACCGGCACTGCCCGCCTGCGGCGGATTTTTTGCTTATTTTTTTCTTTTTCTTGACCATCCCTTGACATTTCACAAACACAAGCGTATAATACCACATAGATTCATGTTGTTTTTTATTGTTTTGTGTTGTTTCCCGAAAGGAGGCCGTATTGACCGTGAAACCCCAGACCGGAAATCCGCAGAGAATCTGGCAGCGAAAAATCCTGCTTTTATGCTGGATCTCTTATGCCCTTTCCTACCTTTGCAGGACCAATCTTTCCATCGCCCTGCCCGGAATGACTGAAGCCTTCCAGTGGAACGCTTCCTCAGCCGGGCTCATCGGCAGCGCCTTTTTCATCAGCTACGCCGTCGGCCACCTGCTGAGCGGCATTGCCGGAGACAGGCTTCCCATTAAGAAATTCATCTGCGCAGGCATGTTCGGAACCTCCTTCTGCAACCTGCTGATGGGCGTTTTCCCGGTTTACGGGGTGATTCTGGCGGTATGGACGGTAAACGGCCTGTTCCTTTCCACCCTTTGGGGGCCCATTGTGCGGGCAATCAGCGTCTGGTACGCGCCGGAGGACCGCAACGCCCCTGCTGTCATCATTTCCTTTTCCTCCCTGGCCGGCTACCTGGTTTCCTGGGCGGGGCTGGGCCTGCTCACCGAATACGCCTCCTGGCGGGCCGCCTTCTTCCTGCCGGGAGCTGTTACGCTGTGCTACTCCTTCTGGTTTGCCGCTAAAATGAGCGACAACCCGGTCAAGCTGGGGCTCACCGATTATTCCCGTCCGGCAGCCGACGACGCCGAACAGCCGCCCGCGGAGCCGGTTTCCCTGTGGACGCTGGTGCGGCAGCAGCGTCTCCTTTACTTCTGCATTGCGGCCCTGGCGCAGGGTGTCATCAAAGACGGGATTACCCTCTGGGAACCCACCATTCTCACCGACCTGTATGACGCCTCCCCCGCCGTCGTCTCGACAGTCTCCTCCCTGATTCCGCTGTGCAGCTTTTTGGGGGTGCTGCTGTCCGGCCGCCTGATGAACCGCTATCTGGGCCGGGAGAAAAAGCCGGGAATCCTGCTGTTCCTGGGAACGGGCTTCTGCTGCCTCCTCTTTTTCCTGCTGCTCGGGAAATTCCTCTGGCTGGATGTGCTGTTTTTCAGCCTCATTTCCGCCCTGCTCTGCGGCGTCAACGCCCTTCTGCTCACCTTTATCCCGCTGCGCCTGTCCGCCTGCGGCCGGACTTCCTCTGTGGCCGGGCTGTTCAACTTTTTCGCCTATCTGGGCGCCGGATGCTCGGGCATTCTGTCCGGCACCCTGGTGGACCGCTGGGGCTGGGGCAGCACCATCCTGCTGTGGGGCAGCCTGTGCATTCTGGGGATTGTCATGGTCGCCTGCGGATTCCGCCGCAAGCCCGAACCCGCCGCCGAGCAAACGCCCGTCCTCAGCCACTGATCCCGCCGCTCTCCGCGCGGGCATGTTAAAACGCCTTTCCGGACCAACTTCCATCGGCCCGGAAAGGCGTTTTTGCTGTCTTGCGGGGCAGCCGCCCGGTTGCCAAAACGCCGGGGACGTGCTACAATAAGAAACGATGGCGCTGACTTTCGCCGGCCATCGGAAAGGAAGAGAATATTGTCACAGCAAGAGAACCGCGGAAGGGTGCGGGATTTGACTCAGGGACCCGTAACCCGCTCCATGCTCCTGTTTGCCCTGCCCATGATTGCGGGCAACCTGCTCCAGCAGTTTTACAACATCGCCGACACCCTCATCGTCGGCCGGTTTTTAGGCTCCGGCGCTCTGGCGGCAGTGGGGTCGTCCTATTCGGTCATGACCTTCGTCACCTCCATCCTGCTGGGGCTCAGCATGGGCAGTGGTGTGCTGTTTTCCATGCTTTTCGGCGCAGGGCGGATGGAGGACCTCCGGAAGAGCTTCGTCATTTCCTTCGGCTTCATCGGGGCCATCGCCCTGGTCATCGAGGCGGCGACGCTGGTCTTTCTGGACCCGATTCTGGTCCTGCTTCAGATTCCGGCGGATATTTACGCCGAAACGCGGGAATACTTGTTTATCATCTTCATCGGCACCGTCTTTACCTTCCTGTACAACTACTTTGCCTCCCTTCTCCGGGCGGTGGGGAACTCCTCGGCGCCGCTGTTTTTTCTGGCGGTAGCCGCCGTGCTGAACGTCGCGCTGGACCTGTTTCTGGTTGTGGTCGTAAAAATGGGGGTGGCGGGAGCCGCCCTGGCGACCATCATTGCCCAGGCTGTTTCCGCCGCCGGAATCGGCTGGTACGCGCTGGCGAAAATGCCCGCCCTGCGCCCGGGGAGGGAGCACTTCCGGTTTGACCGGCGGATCCTGCGGCAGATTGCCCAATACTCCCTCCTCACCTGCGTTCAGCAGTCGGTGATGAATTTCGGCATTCTGATGGTGCAGGGGCTGGTGAACAGCTTCGGCGTATCGGTCATGGCGGCCTTTGCGGCGGCGGTGAAGATTGATTCCTTCGCCTACATGCCGGTGCAGGATTTCGGCAACGCCTTTTCCACCTTCATCGCCCAGAACAGCGGGGCCGGAAAGCGGGACCGCATCCGGGCGGGGCTCAAATCGGCGGTGGCGGCCGCCTTTATTTTCTGCATCGTGATATCCGCCGCCGTGTTTTTCCTGGGCGGCCGGCTGATGCTGCTTTTTGTCCAGCCGTGGGAAACGGAAATCATCGCCATCGGCGCGCAGTACCTGCAAATCGAGGGCGCCTGCTACTGCGGCATCGGGTGCCTGTTCCTGCTTTACGGCCTTTACCGCGGGCTGGGAAAACCCGGCGTTTCGGTGGTGCTCACCGTCATTTCCCTGGGGACCCGGGTGGCGCTGGCTTATCTGCTGGCCCCCATCCCCGCCATCGGCCTGCTGGGCATCTGGTGGGCAATCCCCATCGGCTGGTTCCTGGCGGACGCGGTGGGACTGCTTTACTACCGCCGGCTCGGAAAGAAAATGCCGGCAGAAAGGGAGGAAACCATATGAAAAACGTAAAACGCGGCCTGCTGGCCGCCATGCTTGCCCTGACCCTCGCGGGATGCGGCCAGTCGGGGGTCCCGGCTGTGGACGTCCCCGGCCCCGCCGTTTCCTCCGAAGGGTCCGGCGAATCTTCCGCTTCCCAACCGCCGGCGGAGGTCTCGGCCGCTTCTCCGGAATCCTCTGCGGCGGATGCGCCGGCAGAAGCCTCTTCCCAGGCGGACGGCCCCGTCACGGGGGAGGAAGCCCTGGCAATCGCCCTCCAAAACGCCGGCGTATCGGAGGAGGGCGCCTACAACATCAAGGTGGAGCGCGACGGCGAGCACGGCGCGCCGGTCTTTGAAATCGAGTTTGAAACCGATTACGGCGATTACGACTTTTCCGTTTCCGAAGAAAGCGGGCGCATTCTGGAGGCTGATTGGGAAGTGGAGGAAGAATGGGCCGCCAGCCTCGGAAACGGGCCGGTGACGATGGAGGAAGCCCGCTCCATTGCCGCGGAAAAGGTCCCCGGCTCCTCCGCGGAGGACATTTCGATTCGGGAGGAATCCGACGACGGCCGCAGCCGCTTTGAGGGGAATTTTACCTGGGACGGCGTCTATTACGAATTTGAAATTGATCCCGCTTCCGGCGTCATTTTAGACTGGAGCGCCGATTACCGGGATCGCTGAACCGGCGAAAACGCCCGGCGGGACCTTTCGGTCAGTTCCGCCGGGCGTTCTTTATTCCAGTTTCTGCGCCAGCATCTGCGCTTTCACACTGAGCTCCGCCGCCTTAAAAATATGCTCCTGCGTCATGGCGCGCTGGGTCCCGTTGAGGCAGTCCAAAATCATCTCCCCAAAGAAGGGGCATCCGACCTTCCCGCTGACATGAATTTCCCGCTCGCCGCTGCGGTCCGCCAGGAAAACCAGGTCCCCCTCGCCGCTTACGCCCAGATTCATGTATTTCCGCAGCTCGATGTACCCTTCCGTCCCCAGGATGAAGGTGCGCCCGTCGCCCCAAGTGCGAAGCCCGTCCGGCGTGAACCAGTCCACCCGGAAATAATGGGAGGTGCCGTTGTCCCCCGCCAGGACGGCGTCGCCGAAGTCGTCCAGCTCCGGGTAATCCGGGTGGGCATAGTTGGCAATCTGGCTGCTCACCACCCGCGCGTCCTTCGCGCCGGAAAAAGCGAGATACTGCTCAATCTGATGGCTCCCCAGGTCGCAGAGGATGCCGCCATACTGCGCCCGGCGGTAGAACCAGTCCGGACGGCTGTCCGGCGGGCCCAGGCGGTGGGGGCCGGTCCCCATGACCTGAATCACCCGCCCGATGGCCCCGTCCGCCAGCAGCCTTTCGGCGTAAACGGCGCTTTCGGAGCAGAGCCGCTCGCTGTAGTAGACAAAAAACCGCCGCCCGGTCCGGGCGCAGGCGGCCTTGACGGCATCCAGCTGCTCCAGGGAGATGAGGGGCGTTTTGTCGGTGAAATAGTCCTTGCCGCTCTCCATCACCCGCACCCCCAGCGCCGCCCGGTCACAGGGGATTGCCGCAGCCGCCACCAGCCGGACCTCCGGGTCGGAAAGGAGCTCGTCCTCGCACCGGGCGGCCCTGGCCTGGGGGAATTTCTTCTGAAAATCCCGCACCTTTTCCGGGTCCGGGTTGTAAACCCACTTCAGGGTCGCCCCCGCTTCCAGCAGGCTCCGGGTCATGTCCGCGATATGCCCGTGCTCCAGTCCCGCCGCGCCGAAAACAAATTCCCCTTCCCGCACAACGGGGCCGGGCCTGCCTCCCGGCGTCAGATATTTTTCGTCCGCATTCATATTCCTTCCTCCAATCCGTACCGTCCCCGCCCGCCGGATGCCGCAGCTTCCCGGCGGGCGCATTTTCACAAAAAACGTATCTGCTTATTCCAGCCGCCCGTCCTGCCACATTTCCGCCCGCGCGATTGCCGTCCGGGCCGCCTTTTCCACCGCCTCAAAGTCCATGGCGGCGCCGTATTCCCGCTCGATGAGGGCGTGGATGGACTTGGCGCGCCGCAGGGAGCGCACCGCCGCCTCCAAAAGCTCCTCCGCCGCCCGGCGGTTGAACCGCAGCCGCTGCTTCCGGGCCGCCAGCTGCTCCATGTCGGTAAAACGGGTAAAGCTGACCACCCGGTAAGGCTCCGGCAGCTTCTCCGGCGGCAGCGCCTTGCAGGCCGTCACAAAGGCGAGGCCCAGCTCCGGCACCAGGATGTGATCGATCTTCTGGCGGGGGCTTAAGGGGCAGAAACAGGTGTACAGCGTCAGCCCGTACTCCATCAGCAAAGAGCGGATGGAAGCCAGCAGCATGCCGGAAGCCGCGCCGTAGGGGTCCTTGATATAGTAAAGCCGCGGGCAGAGGGCCGCCACCGTTTCCGGGAAGCCGATGTTCCCCTTGGGGGTGACGGCGGTAAGCAGCCGCTTCTTCTCCACAGACGGGCCGCGCTTCCTCCGGCGGCACTCCCGCGCCACGATGCCGGCGGCGGTTTTGGCGATTTTCCGGGTGTCCAGGCAGCTGACCGCAATGCTCATATTGTCGGACAGAAGGGAGTGGGCGGCGCTCAGGAAACGGACGCACTGCTGGTGGCAGAGGGAATTCTGCCGGCAAAGCGAGGTGATTTCCTGCCGCCTTTCCTGCAAAAGCTCCTCGTCCCAGCAGCCGCAGAGGCTGACCACCGTCTCACAGGCCCCGGGGCACTGGGGCTCAATCACATGGGGCGGCGTCGCGTCCGCGGCCGCAATGCCGGACCGGGGGAAAATAACCGCGTCCAGCGAATCCGGGTCGGACGAACAGTGAATGTACTCCATCTCCGCCTCCCGGCGGGACAGCGCTTCGGCCATGCGGCGCATCAGGGTGGACTTTCCCGTCCCCGGCCCTCCCTTGATGACAAAAAGGCGGCCCTCCCCGGCCTGCGAAGTCAATTCATCATAAAAGGAGACAAACCCGGCCGGGGAGTTTGCTCCCAGAAAAAAGTGCATCGGACATTCCAACATGATTCGATCCCTCCAACCATTCCTTTTTTCAAAAACGGGGCCTGCCGGCTCCTTACCCTATGGTATTCAATCCGCCCGTCCTTTGACACTGCGGAGAAAAAAGAAACGGATTTTTGGAGGAAATTCCAATGCATCCCCGGCGGGTTTCCGGTATAATGAAAGAAACAAGCCTGCAAGGAGGAATCAACATGTTCGACTGTCTGCTTTATCCCGGCGGCAAGCCCAAAGCCCTCACCCTGAGCTACGACGACGGTGTTTTCCAGGACGTCCGCCTGGCGGAAATCCTCCGCCGGTACGGCGTCAAGTGCACCTTTAACCTCAACTCCGGCCTGGACAGCGCCGGAAGCTGGGAATTTCAGGGCGCTTTGGTCCGCCGCCTGGACCGCTCGGAGTGGGAGGAAGCCTACCGGGGCCACGAAATCGCCGTCCACACCCGCACCCATCCCCACCTGGAGGACTTAAGCCCCAAAGAGCTTTGCGCCGAGCTGTGGCGGGACTGCCGGGAGCTGGAAGCGCATTTCGGCCGCCCCGTCGAGGGGATGGCCCTCCCCTACGGAAGCTGGAACAGCGAGGTCCTGGACGTCATCCGGAAGCTGGGCTTCCGCTACTGCCGCACCACCGAAAGCACCCGCCGCTTCGACCCGCCCGGGGATTTCCTCCTTTGGGGCGCCACCTGCCGCCACAGCGACCCCCAGCTTCCCGCCCTGGCGGACCGTTTCCTGAAAACCGGCCGGGAACTGGCCCTCTTTTACCTCTGGGGGCATTCCTACGAATTCGACGGGGACCAGAACTGGGACGTCCTGGAGCGGTTCCTGGAAAAAACCGCCTGCCGGCCCGACACCTGGTATGCGTCAAACGGCGAAATCTGCGCCTACCTCACCGCCGCCCGGCGGCTGCTGACCGGGGAGGGATTCCTCCTGAACCCCACGGACACCGACCTCTGGGTCCGGGCGGACGGAGAAGCCCTCCGCGTCCCTGCCGGGGAATGGATGGAGCTTTAACCTCAGCGCTGGACGCTGCCGGAGCCTTCCCCTCCGGCCAGCGCCAGCACCTCTTCGGCGCTCATCAGATTGAAATCGCCCTCCACGCTGTGCTTTAAGCAGCAGGCCGCCGCGGCGAAATCCACGGTCCGCTGGACGGAAAGCCCGGTCTGCATCCCGTAAAGAATCCCGGCGGTAAAGGCGTCGCCGGAGCCCACCCGGTCCACGATGTGCATGGTGTGCTGGGGCGAAAAGGCCATTTCCCCCTCCTGCCAGAAAGCCGCCTTAAACCGGTTGTCGCTGGCAGAAAGGCTGCGGCGCTGGGTGATGGCCGCCGCCCGGAAGCCGTATTTTGCCCGGAGCTTTTCCGCCATGGCGGCCAGCCCCTCCCGGCAGAGATTGGAGTCCTCCACCGCATAGCCGGAAACGTCGATGTCCAGGATGGTCTTAATGTGCTCCTCGTTGGCGATGAGGACATCGGTATATTCCATCAGGCCGCCCATGACCGCTTTCGCCCGGTCCAGGCTCCACATCTTGCTGCGGTAGTTGAGGTCGCAGCTGACGGGGACGCCCATCTTCCGCGCCGTTTTGGCGGCATCCAGACAGGCTTTCGCCAGCTCGCCGCTGACGGCCGGCGTAATGCCGGAAAAGTGGAACCATCCGGCGTCCGCCAGGATTGCCTCCCAGTCGAATTCCTCTGCCCCGGCTTCGGCGACGGCGGAGTGGGCCCGGTCGTAAATGACCTTGGAAGCCCGCTGGGACGCGCCTTTTTCGATAAAATAGATGCCGATGCGGTCCCCGCCCCGGAGGATTTTCCCGGTGCCGACCCCGTACCGCCGGAGGGCGTTGACGGCGCACTGGCCGATTTCGTGGGCAGGCAGCTTGGTGACAAATTCCGCCGGCAGGCCGTAGTTGGCCAGGGAAACCGCCACATTGGCCTCCCCGCCGCCGTAAACCGCCCCGAACTTATCCGCCTGCACAAAGCGGTTGTACCCCTCCGGCTCCAGCCGGAGCATGATCTCGCCGAATGTAATGGTGGCTTTCATGGCGTTCCCTCCTTATTTCTGCACCAGGTGGACGGCAAAGCCGCCGATTTCCCCGGCAAAATAAATGGCCGTCCAGTTGCCCGCGCTGTCGTATTTCCGGCTTTCCTCGTTGAAGCGGACCCCCATCCGCTCAAAATAGTCCACCGCCCGGGAGAGGAAGTTGGTGCGGATGGCAATATGCCCTTTTGTCCCCAGGCCGGGGGTTTTCATCAGCTCCACAAAGCCGCCGCTGAAGATGGAGGCGGGGCTTTCCTCCTGTTCAAAGCCGAACAGCCCCGCAAAGGCGCCCGCCGCCTGCTGCGCCTCCCCTTCATCCGCGCAGTTGATCCCCACATGGGCCAGCTCAAAGCCCAGCATCAGCCCCACCGCTTTCCGGGTCAGGGCGGCGATGCCGTCGTAATCCCCGGCCTTCAGCAGGGCGTCCGGCACCATGAAGCTGCCGCCGCAGGCGATGATTTTCGGGAAGGAAAGGTAGTCCAGCAGGTTCTTTTCGTTGACGCCGCCGGTGGGCATAAACCGCAGCTGTCCGTAGGGGGCGGCCATGGCTTTGATGGCCTTGACGCCGCCGTTGGCCTCGGCGGGGAAGAATTTTACCACCGAAAGCCCCAGCTCAATGGCCCGCTCCATGTCGGAGGGCGTGGCGCAGCCGGGCAGGATGGGAAGCCCCTTTTCCAGGCAGTGGGAAACGACCTTGGGATTCAAGCCGGGGGAAACGATGAATTTTGCCCCCGCGTCCGCCGCGGCGTCCGCCTGTTCCGCGGTCAGGACGGTCCCCGCCCCCACCAGCATCTCCGGGCAGGCTTTCACCATCCGGGCGATGGACTCCGCAGCCGCTTCCGTGCGGAAGGTCACCTCCGCCGCAGGCAGCCCCCCGCGGCAGAGCGCCCTGGCCAGCGGTTCCGCCTGTGCGGCGTCCTCTATTTTGATGACGGGGATCAGCCCGTAAGATGCAATCTGTTCCATCATGGTTTTCGATTCCATAAAGCACACTCCTGTTCCGAATTGATTCTATATTAAGCATAGCCGTTTTCGCCCTGGTTCTCAATTCTGATACATCAACAATAATTTTTGCATAATTTTAGGCGTTTCATAGAAAATCGCAAAAACCGCGGAGCCTTCCCGGGAAAAAATCCGCATATTTGTAAAATATTCTGGTTTGCTCCTCTTTTTCTTGTACTTTCGCCCCGAATTGCGGTATAATAGAAGAAAAACATCCTTTGAAGGAGGACTTTTCATGGCAGGAGTCGATTTGGGAATCGATCTTGGCACCACCAAGATCATTATATACCGGCGCGACAAGGGCATCGTCCTGGAGGAGCCCAGCGTCGTCGCTTACAACACCCGCAGCGGCAAGGTGGTGGCGGTGGGCCACGAGGCGCTGGCCATGCTGGGCAAAACCCCGGCCTACATCCAGACGGAATGCCCCATCCGGGACGGCGTCATTTCCGACCACCGGTACACCGAATATCTGGTCAAGGAATTTGTGCGGAAGGTCACCCGCAGCTACCTCATCAAGCCCCGCATCGCCATCTGCATCCCCTCGGCTATCACCCACGTGGAAGCGCGCGCGGTGGTGGACGCGGCGATGAGCGCCGGCGCGCGGCAGGTTTACCTGGTGGACGAGCCCCTGGCGGCGGCCATCGGCGCGGGCATTGACGTGGTGAAGCCGGAAGGGCACATGCTGGTGGACTGCGGCGGCGGCACCTCCGACGTGGCGGTCATTTCGCTGGGCGGCATCGTCACCGCCAATTCCCTGCGTGTGGCGGGCAACACCTTTGACGAAGCCATTATCAAGTACATCCAGACCAGCTACAAGCTGGCCGTCGGCACCAAGGTTGCGGAAAACCTGAAAAAAGAGATCGGCTGCGTTTTTGACCCGGACGAAAGCGTCACCGCCACCGTCAAGGGGCGCAACCTCCTCACCGGCTATCCGGAACAGATCACCATCACCCAGGCCGAGCTTTTTGAAGTGCTCCGCCCCTACGCCGCCGAAATCGTCATGGCGGTCCGCAACGTGCTGGAGCGCACGCCGCCGGAGCTCATCGGCGACATTCACGAAAACGGCATTATCATGACCGGCGGCACCTCCCTGCTCAAAGGGCTGGCCGAGCTCATTGAGGAGAACACCGGCATCCGCACCCGTCTGGCAGAGGACCCCATCCGCTGCGTCGGCATCGGCACCGGCACCTGCTTTGAAAGCATGGGCGAACTCAAAGAGGGCTTTGAAAACGCCGCCACCTATTCCCACTGATGAAAACAGCCTCCGGTTTTGCGCCGGAGGCTTGCTTTTTCGGATGGTCCGACTCCGTCCCCGGGAATCTGCTACAAAACCCTCCCCTGCTGACGCCGGTTCTCCTTTTGCCGGTAAACAAACACCCTGTGCGGGAGACACGCGCGCTTCAGTGCGGCGATCCGCTCCCGCCGCCCGCACCAGGCTGCGGGGAGTTCCGCCGTTTTCAGGGAGCGGCACTCGCCGAACGCTCTCGCCCCCAGCTCCCGCAGCGTATCCGGCAGCGACACCCGCTCGAGGCTTTTGCAGCCGGAAAACGCCATGTCCCCGATTTTGACAACGCCTTCGGGAACAACCAGCTCCCGGAGCCTTTCGCAATGCGCAAAGGCGCTGGCGCCGATTTCCCGCAGCGTGCCGGGCAGCGTGAGCTTTTCCAGGCTGACGCAGTCGTTGAACGCAAACGGCCCAATCCGGGGCACGCCCTCGGAGATGAAAATTTCGCGGAGCTTTTCGCAGTGTTCAAAAGCGCATATCCCGGTTTCCCGCAGGCCGGCGGGCAGAACGATCTTTTCCAGAATGGAGCAGCACCCGAACGCAAAGTTCCCGATTTCGGTCACACCCTCGGGAATGACAATCTCGCGAAGCCGCTGGCAGAACAGAAAAGCGCGCGGCCCGATTTTCCGCAGGCTGGAAGGCAGGATCACCGTTTGAAGGTTTTCCCACCCTTCAAACGCGGAATCTTCGAGTTCGGTTACTCCCTCCGGCAGCGCAAAAACGCCCTTTCCCCATGCATCCTGATTCGCCATCAAAACCCCCTCCTTCTTGCTTTCTGCGCGGCCTTTTGGGTCCTCCGGCGCCCGGGCGGATTGCCTGCCGGGTGAAACCCATCACGCACCGCAGACCTCTGTTTATAAATAATTATACAACCCTTCATTATATTTATCAATAAAAAATGAATATTTTTTCGCTGTTTTGATGAATATTACCGGTTATGCAGATTTCCGGCAGGGCACATTTTCTCCGCATCCGATTATTTTTCCGAATGCGGAAGCCTTTCTTCAAAACGGCGCAAACACGGAAAAGCGGCGGGCAATCAAATTGCGCAAAGCTCCTGAATCTCCCGGTTTATTAGCTCAGCCAAAACACCCATCATTTCCGCAGCAGCGTGCGTTCGGAAATGATGGGTGTTTGGAACATACCTTATGATGCGGTGATCTGAACCGCGTTTTCCCGGATTTGGCTGATTGTTTCGATCAGTTCGGTTCTGGTTTTGGCGTCAAAAGCTTGATAAAACGGATGGGCTTGAGGGTGCGGAACTGGCCGTTTTGGCCGGCTGTGGACAGCTTGCCCGGCATATACTCGTACAAATCGCCTTGCATACCAGCCTGGTGATGATTTGGTGCAGACCAAAGGATTCTTTATTCTTCCGTCTGAACTTTTCTGTAATGTAAGAAAAAGAGCTGCTGCCGATGAGAATTTGAACATGACCTTGGAAGCAGTGTTTAAACATATTGAGGAATCTGCAAAAGGCAGCGAAAGCGAAGATAACTTTTCCGGGCTGTTTGATGATATTGATGTAAACAGTAACAAATTGGGTGCAACTGTTGCTAAGCGTAACGCAAACTTAGTAAAGCTCATGGATGGCATTGCGAATATGCAGCTTGGGAATTATAAGGATCATTCCATCGACGCTTTTGGCGATGCCTATGAGTATTTGATGAGTATCAAGGCTCTCTCCATTTTTGGTAAATTGGTAGTAAATTCAGCCTGCAATCCTCTGAAAGTGCCCGTAAATCAAGGACGGGGCGAGATAATCAACTAATTTCCGGAAAAACTAGTAGGCCCCCTACACGGCGTGGGGTACCCGACAAACTGTCGGCTGCTGGATTTATTTCGCTGTCCAGAGTTGGACACTAAAGCCCATTTGGGCGGCAGGTAACAACAAAATTGTTGTCAGTATCGAACCCGCTCAAAAATGAGCAATAGGCCCTTAGACTGAATCTAGGCGGCAAAGGGGGAGGCGGATCGGCGTCCCCTTAAAGGGTGTCTTCTGATATACCCCCTTATCGCATCCGCAGATGAAAAAACCGCCCAAATCGGGGACCGGTTCGCGGATGTGGCGCCCGCTAAACCAGTCGAAAAGCGCGATTCATGCAGTGCATAAAAAAGAGCAGCCGTTTGTGTTTTCGGCTGCTTTTCGGTTATTTTGTTTATAATTTTAAAGGCAATAAGACACAAACAAGACACAAAAACCGGCTTTTTCAGCCATGAGAAAAAAGAAAGAACCCCGCAAACACCTTGTTTACGGGGATTCTACCGGCAAGCTGTCGGTACCAACGCGGGACAAAAACAAACCGCGCACCCACCAATGTGAGTGCGCGGTTTTGCTGCGGCTCTAAGCCGCTGGAGCTGGAGATCGGACTTGAACCGACGACCTGCTGATTACGAATCAGCTGCTCTACCGACTGAGCCACTCCAGCATGCGGGAAGGATACTCCTTCCCAGACAACAAATCGATTATAGCACATTTTGCTTCATTTGTAAAGCATTATTTTACGAGATAGGCAAGAAAACGGCAGCCTTCCTTGCTCAGGGCAATCATTCCGTGGGGTTTGGAGGAATCATAGTAGATGGCGTCGCCTTCGTTGAGAATTTTTTCCTTCCCGTTTACAACCACCTTCAGCGTGCCGGAAAGGATGTAGTCAAACTCCTGCCCCTCATGCTGAGACATGGTAATCGGCGCGTTCTGCTGGCTTTCAATGTAAGGCGCATCCACCAGATAAGGGTCGGCCAGCTTTCCGCTGAATTTGTAGGCCAGATGCTGATACTGGAAGTTCTCCCGCCGGGAAACCGAAAGCCCCTGCCCCTTCCGCACGACAGAATAGGACTTCAGCTTGGGATTGCTGCCGCTCAGCAGCTCCACAATATCCACGTTGAATTTTGCCGCGCATTTTCCCAGAAAGGTAACGGAAAAATCCTGCTCACCGGACTCGCAGCGCGCATACTCTTCAGGGCTTACCCCTGCGGCTTCTGCCATTTCCTCCACGGAAAATTCCAGAATCTCCCGCAGCCCGCGCAGCCGTTCCGCAATTTCTTTAATACTTTCGTTCATAATTTTCCCTCGCTTTCCAGGTGTCGACGCTGAAGTTTGATTTTAGTATATCATATTCTGCATAAAAAATCAATCGCATATTTTTTCACGCCGGTTTTCGCCGGCGGAAACACAATCGATTCCGGAGGCGGCGCGGCGGCAGGCGGACAAAACCGTTCCCTCGTCCGGGAAGCCTGCCGCCGGCAAGATTTGTTCACATTCCTGTGGTATAATCAAAACAAATTGTACTATGGGGTGATCCAGTGAATCTGCTTGTGATAGACGCCCAGGGAGGCGGCATCGGAAAACAGGTGGTTGCCGCCGTCAAAAAGAATTTTCCCGCCGTCCGGGTAACTGCCGTGGGGACCAACAGCGCCGCGGCGACGGCCATGCTGAAAGCCGGGGCGGACGCCGCAGCCACCGGGGAAAACGCGGTCATCGTCGGCTGCCGCAAGGCGGACGTTATCGTCGGGCCCATCGGCATTGTCATCGCCGATTCCCTGTATGGGGAAATTACGCCCGCCATGGCTGCCGCCGTCGGCCAAAGCGCGGCAAAACGGATCCTGATTCCCATCAACCACTGCGACAACTATATCGTCGGCGTGCCGGACCTGGCCATCGGCAGGCTGATCGACGGCGTCGTGGCTGCGCTCGGGGCGCAGCTGGAATAATTTATTCCGCATTCTGCGGACCGCCCCCGGCCGCTTTTCCGGCAGGCTCCTCCCGTTTAGGGCTTGTGCCGGCGGCAAAAATATGTTATGATAGAGAGAATAGGGGCGGGCTTCCGCCCGCCGTACCGACAGGGCTTGGTGTAGGGAGGGATTCTCATGGATAAATGGAAGCGAATCGCAGCCGCAGCCGCCATATCGGCTGTCCTGACGGCCAGCTTTCCCATGCCGGTCTTTGCTGCCGACGGCTATTACAACCGGGCGGTGGACGACAACCAGCAGTACCTTTATCTGCTTACAACCCGGACGGCAAACCGGACCTGCTTTTCCATCACCGCCGATGCGCAGCAGCGCCAGGTGCTGTATGAGGCCGCGCAGTCCATTACCCGGGGCTGCACCACCGATGTGCAGAAGGCCGCGGCCATCTACGACTGGGTGACGCAGAATATCTATTATGACTGGGACGCGGTATCCTCCGGGAATTTCCCCGGCGAGGACCCCTATTCGGTCTATACGGGCCGCCGGGCCATCTGCGAGGGCTATACGTCGCTGTTCGCGGAGCTGATGAACCTTTCCGGCATCCCCTGCGTCTCGTTCCACGGGGCCAGCATCAGCGATCCCCAGGGCATTTCAAGCGACAGCCAGAGCACCTGGAACCAAAGCGAATACGACCTCATCGACCACGCCTGGAACGCCGCCTATATCGGCGGCCAGTGGCTTTACTACGATACAACCTGGGACAGCAGCAACATGGTGCGCAACGGGAATTTTATCAAGGACGCCTCCTCCCGCACTTATTTCGGCGTAACCGGTTCCGTACTCGGCGCCAACCACCGCACCGCCTACCGGGTCAACGACACGGGCGGATATGTGCTGAAAAATGGGGAGTGGGTCTTCTGCGACGCGGAGGGCAGCCCTCTCACCGGCATCTGGTATGACGTTTACAATTCCGCCATGTACTATCTGGAGGACGGCCAGCCCCTGACGGGCCGGAGCGTTGTCAATTATCAGCTTGTGGAACTGGACGGCAGCGGGAAATACCTGGGAACCTGCTACGACTACACCGGCTGGCAGCTCTGCGACGGGGACTGGTACTATATCCAAAACGGCGTCGCCTGCTACGGGTGGGGCTACCTAGGCGGAAAATGGTACTACATGGATGAAACCACCAGCATCATGCAGACGGGCTGGCGCTTTTTGGGCGGGAACTGGTACTATTTCGGTTCCGACGGCGCCATGCGCACCGGGTGGGCCTACGCCGGCGGAGCCTGGTATTACCTGAACAGCAGCGGCGTCATGCAGACGGGCTGGCGGTACCTGAACGGCAAATGGTATTATTTAAACAGCAGCGGCGCCATGGCCACCGGCTGGAGATGGCTGGACGGGAAATGGTATTACCTCAACGCGGACGGCTCCATGGCCATCGGCTGGAAGCTCGTGGGCGGCAAGTGGTACTACTTGAACGGCAGCGGCGTCATGCAGACGGGCTGGCAGCGGATCGGCGGGAAATGGTACTACCTGAACGCGGACGGCTCCATGGCCACCGGCTGGAAATTCGTGGACGGGAAGTGGTATTACCTCCAGAGCGACGGCTCCATGGCGGTCAACACCTGGATCGACGGATATTACCTGAACGGCAGCGGAACCTATTGACCCGAAAGGGCGGAGAAACTTTTCCCGCGTTTGGGATGCGTGCTTTATTTGTGCAAAAAACGGCCCTGTACAAAGGGCCGTTTGTGTTTTTTGCCAGTTTCCAAAGCGGAATCCCGGAGAGATTTTCTAAAAAGAAAACGCCGGAAAGCCTTTTATTTTGAAACAGGTTGTGATATACTAGTAATGTTAAAAACAAAGAAGGGGTGTCGCTTTGGAAAAGTATATTATCAAAGGCGGCAATAAGCTGCATGGCGAAGTTACCATCAGCGGTGCGAAAAACGCCGCGGTCGCCATCCTGCCCGCTGTCGTTCTTTCCGACGAACCGTGTATTATAGAGAATGTTCCCAATATCAGCGATATTGATTATATTATTAAAATCCTCCTGGCCATCGGCGCGGAGGTCAAAATGCTCAACAAATCCACCCTGCGCATCGATCCCAGGCGGATCCATACGCCGGAGGTGGAATATGAACTGGCAAAGAAAATGCGCGCGTCCTATTATTTCCTGGGCGCCCTGCTGGGGCGGCTGGGTACGGCGCGCGTTTCCATGCCCGGGGGCTGCGACCTGGGGACCCGGTCCATTGACCAGCACCTGAAGGGCTTTAACTCCCTGGGGGCGGAATGTACGGTGGAGCACGGCATGATCCGTGTGAGCGCCGACCGCCTGGTGGGGGCCCATATCTATTTCGACCTGGTGACGGTAGGCGCCACCATCAACGTCATGCTGGCCGCCGTCAAGGCGGACGGCCTCACCGTCATTGAAAACGCCGCCAAGGAGCCCCACATTGTGGACCTGGCAAACTTCCTGAACTCCATGGGCGCCGATATCATGGGCGCGGGAACCGACGTCATCAAGATCCGGGGCGTCAAATCGCTCCACGGCGCGCAGTATTCCATCATCCCCGACCAGATCGAAGCGGGGACCTTTATGGTGGCGGCCGCCGCCACCGGCGGGGATATCCTCATCAAGAACGTCATCCCCAAACACCTGGAGTCCATTACGGTAAAACTGCAGAAAATCGGCGTCTATGTGGAGGAATTTGACGATTCCATCCGGGTAGTCGGCGGCGGACGGCTGGTAAAAGCCAACATCAAAACCATGCCCCATCCCGGTTTTCCCACCGACATGCAGCCTCAGATTACGACGCTGCTGACCATGGCGGAAGGGACGAGCATCATTACCGAAAGCATCTACGACAGCCGGTTTAAATATGTGGACGAGCTGCGCCGCATGGGCGCGGATATTTCCGTTGACGGCAAGGTTGCGGTAGTGGAAGGCGGCGGCCGCCTGATGGGCGCGCCGGTGAAAGCCACCGACCTGCGGGCAGGGGCCGCCCTGGTAATCGCCGGGCTGGCCGCCACAGGCACCACCGAAATCGAGGATATTTATCACATTGAGCGCGGCTACGAGGATATGGAAAAGAAACTGCGCGCTCTGGGCGCCGACATGAAAAAGATCAGCGTGCCAGAAGGCGTAATGGCGCAGGCCCTGTAAAGGGGACCTGCGGGACATCGGGGGAGGATTACGGCGTGTTTTTTTACAGCCTTTGCAGCTCCAGCAAAGGGAATGCAAATTTTCTGGGGGATGCGTCCGGCGGCATTTTATTTGACGCGGGAATCGGCATCCGCAATTTCTCCAAAGCTCTTTCGCTGGCGGAGCTGGAGCCCGGCTGTATCCGCGCCATCCTGGTTTCCCACGATCACAGCGACCATGTCCACGGCCTGGAGGCCATTTCCACCCGCTGCGGCATCCCGGTTTACGGCTCCCGGGGCACGCTGGAATCCCTGTTAAAAAAGGGCATCCTTTCGGGGAAACAGCAGCTTTTCGCCCTGGACGGCCCGGCGGAGGTGGCGGGATTTTATGTGACTCCCTTCGCCACTCCCCACGACAGCGTGGGAAGCATCGGCTTTCACGTGGACTGCGAAAACGGCCTGTCTGCGGCGGTCTGCACCGACCTGGGCTATCCCAGCGACACGGTGATGCGCGGCATTCTGGGCTGTGATTTTGTCATGCTCGAATCCAATTACGACCGGAAAATGCTCCTGAACGGCGGTTATCCCCCCTTTTTGAAGCAGCGGATCAATTCCCGCAGCGGCCATCTGTCCAACGACCAGTGCGCCCAAACCACCGAGCAACTGATCCGCAGCGGCACCAAAAAAGTGCTGTTGGCCCATCTGAGCGAGGAAAACAACCGCCCCGAAGTGGCCCGCGCCCATTCCACGGATTACCTGGCCGGCCGGGGCATCCGGGAGGGGGAGGATTTCCGCCTGGAGGTGCTCCCCCGCTTTACAGACGGCAGGAGGTTTTCGCTCACATGATGCGTGTCCGGATTCTCTGCGTGGGCAAGCTGAAAGAACGTTACCTTTCGGACGCCTGCGCCGAATATCTCAAAAGGCTCACGGCTTTCTGCAAGCCGGAGATCGTGGAGCTGCCGGAATCCCGGATGCCGGAAAATCCCTCCGAGGCTGAAATTGCCGCCTGCCTCAGGCGGGAGGGAGAGGAAATTCTGGCCAAAATCCCCCAGGGGGCGATGGTGATTCCCCTGTGCATCGAAGGAAAGCAGCTTTCCTCCGAAGAGCTGGCGAAGGAGCTTGCCGGCGCCGGCATTCGGGGGATCAGCTGCGTGTGCCTGGTTATCGGCGGTTCCTGGGGCTTAAGCGAGGCGGTAAAATCCGCCGGGAAGCTGCGGCTTTCCATGTCCCGGATGACCTTCCCCCACCAGCTGGCCCGGGTGATGCTGCTGGAGCAGGTCTACCGCGCCTTTTCCATCAGCGCGGGGAGCAAGTATCACAAATAAACGCAGTTTGATCTATTTTTCTAGGAGGAGTTTTTTTGGTTCGCGAAGATTTGAGAAATATCGCCATTGTCGCCCACGTTGACCACGGCAAAACCACCCTGGTTGACGAAATGCTCAAGCAGGGCGGCGCATTCCGGCAGAATCAGGTGGTGGAGGAGCGCGTAATGGACTCCAACGACCTGGAGCGGGAACGCGGCATTACCATCCTGGCGAAAAATACGTCCTGTACATACAACGGCGTCAAAATCAACATCATCGACACCCCCGGCCACGCCGATTTCGGCGGGGAAGTGGAGCGCGTCCTCAAAATGGTGGACGGCGTGCTGCTGCTGGTGGACGCCTTCGAGGGCCCCATGCCCCAGACCCGCTTTGTTTTGCAGAAAGCCATGGAACTGGGCCACAAGATTATCGTGGTGGTCAACAAAATCGACCGCCCCGACGCCCGGTGCTACGAGGTGCAGGAGGAGGTCCTGGAGCTGCTTCTGGACCTCAACGCCAGCGACGAACAGCTGGACAGCCCGGTGGTGTTCTGCTCCGGCCGGGACGGCACCGCTTCCTACGCCCCGGAAGTCAAGGGCGCCGACCTGCGGCCTCTGTTTGACAAGATCATTGAGCACATCGACCCGCCGGAAGGCGACCCCGACGGCCCCTTCCAGATGATGGTTTCCGCGGTGGACTACAACGAATACGTAGGCCGCATCGTCATCGGCCGGGTTGCCCGCGGAACGGTGAAGCAGGGGCAGGAAGTTGCCATCTGCGACTACCACAACCCGGAAACCCACTACAAGGGAAAGGTTGTCTCCCTCAATGAAATCACCGGCCTCAAGCGCACCCCCTGCGACAGCGCGACGGTGGGCGACATTGTGGTGATTTCCGGCATTGAGCAGGCCACCATCGGCGAAACCCTCTGCGCCGTCGGCTCCGAGGAGCCGCTGGCTTTCTCCAAAATTTCCCAGCCCACCATGGAAATGACCTTCTCGGTCAACAACTCCCCCTTCGCCGGACGGGAAGGCAAATTCGTCACCTCCCGCCAGATCCGGGAGCGCCTGTACCGGGAGCTTTTGAAGGACGTTTCCCTGAAGGTTCACGACACCGACTCTTCGGACAGCTTCCTGGTGGCGGGCCGCGGCGAAATGCACCTGTCCATCCTCATTGAAACCATGCGCCGGGAGGGATACGAATTCCAGGTGTCCACCCCCCACGTTCTCTACAAGGAAATCGACGGCCAGAAGTGCGAGCCTGTGGAGCGGCTTGTGGTGGATGTGCCGGAGGACTGCGTCGGCTCCATCATGGAAAAGATGGGCACCCGCAAGGGCGAGCTCCAGCATATGACCCCCCAGGGCAGCCGGATGAAGCTGGAATTCCTGATTCCCGCCAGAGGGCTGCTGGGATACAAAAACGAATTTTTGACCGACACCAAAGGCGAAGGCATCATGGCCTCCATCTTCGAGGGCTATGAGCCTTATAAGGGCGACATCCCCCGCCGCACGGTGGGCTCCCTGATTGCCTTTGAAACCGGCACCGCCGTCACCTACGGCCTTTACAACGCCCAGGAGCGCGGCCAGCTCTTCATCGGGCCCGGCACCGAGGTGTATGAAGGCATGATCGTGGGCCAGAACCCCAAGGGCGACGACCTGGTGGTCAACGTCTGCAAGAAAAAGCAGATGACCAATACCCGCGCCTCCGGCTCCGACGATGCGCTCCGCCTCATCCCGCCCAAGGACATGAGCCTGGAACAGTGCATCGAGTTCATCGGCGAGGACGAGCTCATTGAAGTGACGCCCAAAAACCTGCGGCTGCGCAAATCCATCCTGGACAAAGCCCAGCGCATGAAGGCCCAGAGCCGCGCCAAGCAGCAGGACTGATCCGGCTCCCTTCTGACAGCATAATTTTACAGGCGCGCCCGTTTCGGGACGCGCCTGTTTTGCCGTATTCCGAAAAATCCGCACAGCAGACAAAAACCCTCCCGGGCTGAACGGGAGGGTTTCGCTTTTTACAAGGTTCAGGCCAGATATGCCCGATGGAAAATCTTTTTGCCTTTTTTGATGATAACTTCCTTTTCCAGCTTCACCTGCATGGCGGGGTCGGCGGCCTTTTCGCCGTCCAGCAGGACGCCGCCCTGCTGCACCAAACGCCGGGCTTCGCCGTTGGAGGCCGCCAGGCCGCATTTCACCAGAAGGGTCAGCAGGCCGATGGAGCCGTCCTTCAGGTCGTCGGCAGAGATGGCGGTGGAGGGCATATTGGCGGTATCCCCGCCGGCTGCGGAGAAAAAGCTCCGGGCCGCGTCCAGGCACTTCTGGGCTTCTTCCTCGCCGTGGACGAGCTTGGTCAGTTCAAAGGCCAGCCGCTCCTTGGCGGTATTGAGCTGCGCGCCCTCGAGGGTGCGCTCCATCTCCTCGATTTCCTCGATGGGGATGAAGGTCAGGAGCTTCATGCACTTGATGACGTCGGCGTCGTCCACATTGCGCCAGTACTGGAAGAAGTCGTAGGGGGAAGTTTTTTCCGGGTCCAGCCAGACCGCGTTGCCGGCAGTTTTGCCCATCTTGTTGCCCTGGGAGTCAGTCAGAAGGGTGATGGTCATGGCATGGGCATCCTTGCCCAGCTTTTTGCGGATCAGCTCGGTGCCGCCCAGCATGTTGGACCACTGGTCGTCGCCGCCGAACTGGAGGTTGCAGCCGTACTTTTCAAAGAGGCAGAGGAAGTCGTAGCTCTGCATAATCATGTAGTTGAATTC
>DVFM01000105.1 GCA_018713245.1 Candidatus Merdivicinus intestinavium | reverse complement strand
ATTATTTTTTAAGGGAACCGGCTCCTTTTTCTCCCTACCGCCTGGCTTCCACGAATTTATTTTGTCTTTGCCAAGGCTTTTTTACCCACCCCCGGTAGAACCGGGGGTTTTTTCATGCTAAAAGCGACAATAAAAAAGCCCCGGGTATAAAAACCCAGGGCTTACGCAGGCCGCCTGCCGGGGCGGCCTGTTTTTGTATTTGTTTCGGCTTCGGAAGCAGGTTAACCCCGGTAGGTCCGGTATTTGCGGACCGCTTCCAGCAGCGCCGCCACATTCTCCAGCGGCACATCCTTGCCGATTTCGATGTTGAGGCCCAGGCCGCCTTCCGGCAGGTACATGGCTTCCACGGCTTCGCGGACATGATCGTCCAGCTGGGAGGGCGTCGCAAAGGGGAAAAGCTGACGGTCCAGGTCCAGATTGATGGGGATTTTCCCCTTGCAGACCCGCACCAGATTGTCCAGCCCGTTGGCGCGGAACTGGGGGTTAATCATATCCACGCCGCATTCCTGCAAATCGGGCATGATTTCATAAATCATGCCGTCCGTGTGCATGTAAACGTAGCGTCCGGTGGCCTTCACAAGGCTGTACAGCTTGGAGAAAGCAGGCTTCAGGTATTTCCGCCATTTCTCCGGCCCGATAGCCAGCCCTTTCTGCATCCCCAGATCGTCGCCAAAGTAAACAATCTGGCCTGCGTTGGGCAGAATCGCCTCAATCTGGCGGCAGTTGTACTCCACCACCTTGTCGATGAGAATCTGCAGCTCCTCGCACTCCTCGGCAAAGTCAATCATCGCTTCTTCAAAGCCCCGCAGGTCCAAAAGACGCAGGTACATAAACCCGTGGGGGATGCGTCCGTCCCGGTTTTCCGGGATTTTCAGGGTGCGGATGTCCTCCCGGTTGGGGACAGGATGGCCGGTGACGATGGATTCCATCCCCTCCTCCACGTTCTCCCAGCGGCAGCCCCACTCGTCGGTGAAGGACCCCACATGGTAACTGTCGGGGACCGGCAGGTTGTTCAGGTCCGGAACGCTGGGGATAATGTCGGGATACTCCTTCGCCAGCCGCACCAGGTCCTCGCCGTATTTCATCCAGGCGGCGGGCAGCATGCCGAAGGCTACCGGAATCTCTTCCGGATAGCCATAGGTCATGGCTTTCAGCAGCAAATCATTGTAATTGTACATCAAAAATTCCCTCCCCCGGCCTTGACAGCCGGTATTTTTTCTGCTACCCTTATCCTATAACAAAAGGTAAATTTCTGCATTGAATATCTGTCCTTGCAGGATTTCAAAGGTGGGACAAGCATGAAACATCCAAAAAGACGCCGCCAGGAATTTGCCGAAGCGGACATCCGCCTGCCGGGGGCCGTTTTTTTCGGGCACGACCTGTTTTCCCGGGCCGGCGCGCCCCTTCAGACCCACAGCCATCCGCACCGGGCGGAGGTGGTGCTGGTGGTCCGGGGGGAGCAGACCTATTCCACCGCGGAAGGCTCCTTCACCGCCGTGCCGGGCGAAGCCTTTGTGACCTTTCCCGGCGAGCCGCATCAAAGCGGCGGGCGCTACTCCGCGGTCAGCGAGTTTTACTGGTTCCAGCTGGATATCCGCGCGGAAAATTTCCTGGGGCTGGCGGCTCCTTACGGGGAACTGCTCCGCCAGGCGGTGGCCGGATGCCGGGAACACCTGATTCCGGTGGGAGCGGAGGTGCTGACGGCGGCAAAGCAGTGCCATGCGGCGCTGACGGACGGGGCGGACCCGGTCCGTCTGGCCGGCCTGTTCTGCTGCATGACGGCGGGGATTTTTCTGGAGCGCAAGCCCGGCAGCGGCGACGACAGCCTCATCCGGCGGGTCCGGGAATATATTGAAGAGAATCTCGGGGATGAAATGCCGCTTTCGGAACTTGCGGCCCGGTTTTCCATGTCCGAATCCGGCCTTCAGCACCGGTTCCGCCAGGAGACGGGGGACTCGCTCCGGAGCTACATCAACCAGCGCCGGGTGGAACGGGCGAAAAAACTGCTGGAAAGCGGGAAGTCCGTCACAGAAACGGCCATGACCTTGGGCTTCTCCTCCTCCGATTATTTTTCCACCGTCTTTCGCCGCTACACCAGCATCCCGCCTATCCGCTGGGTATCCCAGCGGCGCAGTGAAAAACAGGAATGAAAATCCCCCGGGAGACGGAGCGGCTCCCGGGGGATGTTTTACGCGACGGCTTTAATCAGCGAGATAAGACTTCACCATAGCCTGCAGCAGCTCGTCCCGATCAATTTTCCGGATTAAGCTTCTGGCATTGTTGTGGGTTGTAATATAGGTCGGATCTTCAGACAGGATGTATCCAACAATCTGGCTGACCGGGTTGTATCCCTTCTGCTTCAGCGCATCGTATACCGTCGTCAATATCCGCCGCATCTCCACTTCTTTTTCGTCGGGAACGGAAAACTTCATCGTCTTATCCTGCATACCTTGTCACCTCACGAAATTAAAATCATTCTTGGAATATCTCTATTATACCGCAACTGCGTCCAATATACAAGAGGATTATTGCCGTAAAAATACATGAATTTTCTCTAAAGACGTTAGGATTTTCTTCATGGCTTCGTCGCATTCCTCGTCGGTCAGGGTGCGGTCGGCGGCGCGCAGCACAATGGAGTAGGCTACGCTCTTCTTGTCCGCCGGGATCTGGCTGCCCTGATAGACGTCGAACAGCTCCACTTTTTCCACAATGCCGGAATCGGCGGCGCGGATGGCTTTTTCCATTTCGGCGATGGGCAGTTCGCGGTCGGCGATCACCGCCAGGTCGCGGGTGGACGCCGGGAATTTGGGCAGCGGCTGGTAGGTGATCCGCTGCTTTTCCATGACCTCATACAGCGGGGCCGGGTTGATCTCCGCCAGATAGGCCCTGCCGCTGATGTCAAAACGGGCGGCCGCAGAAGGGTGCACCTCGCCAAAGACCGCCGCCGGCGCACTGCAGCCCGGAAGCATCACCTTTGCCTGGCGGCCGGGATGCAGATAGGGCTCATCGGAGCGGAGGTACTCCGCCTTTGCGCCGCAGCGGGCGAAAAGCTCCTCCACAATCCCCTTCAGGGTGAAGAAATCCTCCTCATCGCCGTAAAGGCCCAGGCAGAGGGCGGGAAGCTCATCGGGCTGCTCGGTCAGGGGCAGCGATTTGGGTTTGAAAACCTTGGACAGCTCAAAGAAGCGGCCCGCGGGGTTTTTGCGGCTCATATTGGTGGACAGCACCGTGAGCATGCTGGAGGCAAGCTGGGTGCGCATGACGGAATATTCCTCCCCCAGCGGGTTCAGAAGGGCGACCGCTTCCCGGCGTCCGTCATCCGCCGCCAGGCCCAGCTGGTCGAGGGCCTTGCTGCTGATAAAGGAGTAGGTGGTGATTTCCCGCATGCCGTGGGCGGTGAGCAGTTCCTTGACGCGGTCGCCGCAGATGCGCTCCGGCAGCTTTTTGCCCCGGATGACCTCCCCTTTCATGGGGGTGCCCACGATGTGCTCATAGCCGTAAATGCGCATGACCTCTTCCGCCAGGTCGGCGCGGCCCTCAATGTCGTCCCGGAAATAGGGAATGCGGCAGGTCAGGACGCCGTTTTCCAGGGTTGTTTCGATTTCCAGCGCATTCAGGATGCGGACCATCTCCTCAAAGGGGACCTCCACGCCCAGCAGCTCATTGATCCGTTCGGCGGGAACGGTGAGCACCCGCTCGGCGGGCAGGCCGTTGTTGCGGTCAATCACCCCGTCGATGATGTCGCCGGCATCCAGCTCGTCGATGAGCTGAAGGGCGCGCTCCATGGCGTACTCCACCCCGACAGTGTCCACACCCTTTTCAAACCGGGCGCTGGACTCGGTCCGCACGCCCAGCGTGCGCGCAGTCCGGCGGACGTTGTCCCGGCGGAATTTGGCGCATTCCAGGAAGAGGTCGGTGGTTTCCTCCGTGATCTCGCTTTCCAGGCCGCCCATGATGCCCGCCAGGCAGGAAGGCTTCTCCGCGTCGGCAATCACCAGCATTTCGCCGTTCAGCCCGTGCTCCCTGCCGTCCAGGGTGGTGATGCTCTCGCCGTCCTTGGCGCGCCGGACGATAATCTGCCGCCCGGCAATGTCATTGAGGTTGAAAGCGTGCATGGGATGTCCGGTTTCCAGCATGACGAAGTTTGTGATATCCACGATATTGTTGATGGGGCGCATTCCCGCGCCGCGCAGGCAGTCCTTCATCCAGTCGGGGGAGGGCTTGATGCGCAGGTTCTTCACCACCCGGCCCATATACCGGGGGCAGAGGTCGTAGTCCTCCACCGAAATGGCGATGTGTTCCGTGACGTCTCCGCCGCTGGTTTTATAAGCAGGCTTGGGCAGCCGCAGCTCCTTGCCCAGCACCACGGCGGCCTCCCGGGCCACGCCGATGACGCTGTTGCAGTCGGGGCGGTTGGACAGGATGGAGAAGTCGATGATAACGTCGTTCCGATGCAGGACGTCCCGCATATCGGTGCCGGGGGCGTAGTCCTCCTGCAAAATCAGGATGCCGTACACTTCCGCGCCGGGGTAATCCCCTTCCTTCAGACAGAGCTCCTCGCCGGAGCAGAGCATCCCGTTGGAGGGCAGGCCCCGGAGCTTGCCTTTTTTGATGTGGGTGCCGTTGGGCAGCTTGGAATTGTGCAGCGCGCAGGGCACCAAAGCCCCCTCAAAGACGTTCTGGGCGCCGGTGATAATCTGGACAGGCTCCGCTTCCCCCACATCCAGCTGGCAGACCTGGAGCTTGTCGGCGTCCGGGTGCTTCTCCAGCTTGACGATGCGGCCCACCTTGACGTTCTCCATGGAGGCGGAAAGGTCCTCCACATCCTCCACCTCGAAGCCGCTCATGGTCATCCGGTCGCAGAATTCCTCCACCGGGATATCAATATCGACATAGCGTTTCAGCCAATTCAGTGATACTTTCATAATCCGTTCTTCCTCCTATATCAAATCCCGCTCAGTTGAACTGCTCCAGGAACCGCTGGTCGTTCTCAAAAAGCAGGCGGATGTCGCTGATGCGGTAGCGGGTGGTGGTGAGCCGGTCGATTCCCACGCCGAAAGCAAATCCGGAATACACCTCCGGGTCGATGCCGCAGCCCCGCAGGACGTTGGGATGCACCATCCCCGCCCCCAGAATCTCAATCCAGCCCGCGCCCTTGCAGATGCGGCAGCCTTTCCCGCCGCATTCGGAGCAGCTGACATCCACTTCCACGCTGGGCTCGGTGAAGGGGAAGAAGGAGGGGCGGAACCGCACCCGGGTTTCCGGCCCGTAGATTTCATGGACAAACTGCTCGAGACAGCCTTTCAGGTCGCACATGGTGATGCCTTTGTCCACAACCAGCCCTTCCATCTGGTGGAAAACCGGGGAATGGGTGGCGTCCACCTCGTCGGCCCGGAAAACCCGGCCGGGGCAGACCATGCGGATGGGGGGCTTGCGCTGTTCCATCACCCGGATCTGGGCAGAGGAAGTCTGAGACCGGAGGAGCAGGTTGTCCCCCAGGTAGAAGGTGTCCTGCATATCCCGGGCGGGGTGGTCTTTGGGCAGGTTCAGCGCCTCAAAGAGGTAATGGTCGGTTTCCACCTCGGGGCCGTCCACCACGTCGAAGCCCATGGACTGGAAAATGTCGATGAGGTCGTTGGTGACAATGCTCAAAGGATGCAGCCCGCCGGCTTTGGCCGCCTTGCCGGGCATGGTGACGTCGATGCGCTCGGCCGCGAGCCGGTCGTTCAGTTCCTTCTCCCGCAGAGCCTCCTGCCGCGCCGCCAGAGCCTCCTCCAGCGCCTGCCGCACCTCGTTGGCAATCTGGCCGACAACGGGGCGTTCCTCGGCGGAGAGCCTGCCCATCTGCTTTAAAATGGCGGTGAGCTGGCCTTTTTTGCCCAGGTAGCTGACCCGCAGGGCGTCCAGAGCCTTCAGGTCGCCGCATTTCTGCATTTCCCGCAGAGCGGCTGCCTTAATCTGTTCCAATTGTTCGCGCATATATATACCTCCTGTTGATTTTACATGAGTTTATCCGTTTTGTACCAATCGTTCCGGCGCGCGGAGGGAGATTGGGCCGCAAAAAAGCCCCCGTCCTGATCGAAATCGGGACGAAGGCGCATAGCTTCCGCGGTACCACCCAGATTTCCGGCCCTCACGCAGACAGCCGGCCCTTTGGCTCCCTGTAACGGGGGAACCCGTCGTTCCCTACTGAAAATTCAGGAACGCCGCTCGCAGGGGAAATTTCACGAAATCCAGCGGCAGACGGGCTTTCAGCCGGTGACCCATCCTCTCTGAGGGCTGGTAAAATCGCTACAAACCTGGTCATTGCGTTTGCAATATAAATTTAGTATAGCACGATTCGATTTTTTTTGCAAGTATTTTTTCGGAAAAGGTTTTATGCAATCACGCCGCAAAACAGTAGGATCAAGAGCAGCGCCATGGCCGCCGTCAGAAAGATTCCGGCTCCCCGGATGCGCCGCCGATATTGGTCAGTGGGGCCGTCTGCGCCCTTGCTTTTCCAGGATTCGGTGATTTCCCAATAAATGTCCGGCTTGACTGCCATGAAAAGCCCCACGGCGATACAGACAAGAGCCAGCATGATTTTCCACATCAGAGGTTCCTCCTGTCCTGTTCATCCCAAGGAAGGGCTTCGCCGCAGTAGTAGCAATGCCGGGAAGCGGGGCTCTGGACCCGGCCGCATTTGGGACAGCGGTAATACAGCAGAAACATGGCCATTTCCGCCGCCAAAAGGATGAGAGCGGCGGCAAGAAATACCCAGTCGGGCAGTCCCAGCAGATAAAGCACCGCCGCCAGCAGAATCAGAATGACAATGCTGATAACAATCCCCTTGGCCGTGCGGGGCTTCCATTTCTGAACCCGCTCCTGCAAGGCGGCCAGCCACTCCCACTTTTCCGGGTGGAGCAGCAGCCAGAAACCGGCCGCCAGCACCAGAAGTCCGCCCAAAATCCACCAGATCATGCGAATTTCCCCCTTTCAGCGTCTATCGGAGGTATTCCTCCGCGTCCGCCAGCGTCAGTCCCTCCGCGTCCCGAATCAGCTGGCGCAGGATATGCAGATGCCCGGCGCCGTATACGACCAGTATCCGCCCATACCGCTCCGCCAGATTTTGAATGTTCGCAAAGATTTTCAGATTCCGGCGGTACCATTGGGCGGTCATTTCCGCCCCGGGGTACTCCCCGTTTTCCGTAAACCGGTTGATTTCCAGGTATATCTGCTGATTGTACCGGGACCATTCCGCCCCATTCAGCGCCCGGAACAGCCCGCTGATATCGCCCGCCTGCTCCGCAGGGCCGGTCAGCGCCGCCATCTTCTCCAACATAGGCGCTATCCTATCTGAAACCCGCTCCATAGGCCCATCCAACTCGGAATCGTCGTCAATGGCAAAGATTCTTTCCAGCCCCAGCATTTTCCCCAGCCGGTAGCCGATCTGGATGGCTTCGTTGTTGTAGGTGATGGGATGCGTTTGCCCAAACATCGTTACAGTTCCAAGGCTGTCCCGCCGCATCTTTTCCGGGTCGGACAGGTCGGCGAGGGCAAACTTCCGGTAGCTTTCGTCCAGCACATCCTGCTGGTGAGCGGCGCATTCCACCGCCACGGCGTCCGGCCGGAAGCGGGCCAGCGAGGCGGTCAGCTTCCCAAGCTCCGCCTGGATTTCGGGGGAATAGATGTCCAAGGGGGTTTCCAGAAAGTGAAACGACCCCAGCAGCAGGATTTCCGTCATGCTTTAGCCTCTTTTCCATATCGGGGAGCAGGATACTGCTCCCTAATGTTGATAACCCCAAAGAATATACAATCCGTCAAATAATATTGCCGGCACGCAGGGCCGAAGGGGCGTCATGCCGCAGGCTCCTCCTGCGAAGCGCTCTCCCCTTCCGCGGAGCTCTCCTGCTCGGAGGATTCCGCGGGGGCGGACTCCGGCTCCGCCGCAGCGCTTTCTTCGGCAGCATCGGATTCCGGCGCGCTGCTCTCCTCCGCCGGGAGGCTGCCGTCGGCGTTGTCGTGGCCGTTGAGTCCGGCGTTTTCTACCGCATAAATCTGCCACTCGTCGTTCTCATTCTGTTTCAGGGTGTAATACATCATCTTTTCCGCCTCGGGCTGGTAGCTGCGGCCGTCTGTGTCGCTCTGCCACACCAGTCCCGGCGGGATGTATCCCACCGTCAGCACAACCGTCTCGCTGTCCACCGTCTCGATTTCCTCCACATCCGGCGTATAGGCCATAATGTAGGGGACGGCGGGGAAAACGTAAGATTTGTTGGCCTCGTCATAAGTAATCATCAGCGCGGTGTCCCCCACCGTCTGATGGGTATAGTCCACATCGCCGAACAGTTCGCGGATCTGAATCTCCACATCCGTTTCCGGAACCGTGACAAAGTTCATCGAATCGGTGGGATAAGCCGACATATCCTCATTCATAATCAGCCGCCAGATGCCGGCGGTGATGATGGTGGAATCGGTCAGGCTGTCCGGGCTGGAAAACGGCGCCGGGTCCTGAAGAACCACCGGCATAATGAGCCATTCATATTCCTCCCGCCGGGAATCCTGGCTGACAAGGCTGGAAACGCCCTTCCCCACAAATCCTATGGTGGAAATCAGGCCGATAATGGCAAAAACGAGCACCACCGCCCCGAAGGCGATCATTCCCGCTCCGCTTTTCCCGGCGGTTTTTTCTGCTTTTTGGGTTGGATTGCTGCGCAATGCTGCCGCTCCTTTCGAGTCAGCGGATCTGCCCGCTGCCGTAAATCTGATATTTGGTGGTGGTCAGGGCCTCCAGCCCCATGGGACCCCGGGCATGGAGCTTCTGGGTGGAAATGCCGATTTCCGCGCCGAAGCCGAATTCGCCGCCGTCGGTAAAGCGGGTGGAGGCGTTGACATACACCGCCGCCGAATCCACCTCGTTCAAAAACCGCCGGGCCGCCTCATAATCCCTCGTGACGATGGCTTCCGAATGGCCGGTGCTGTAGCGGGCGATATGGGAAATCGCCTCGTCCAGCCCGCTCACCACCTTCACCGACATTTTGTAATCGAGATACTCGGTCCCGTAGTCGGATTCCTCCGCCGGTTCCATCTCCGGACAGAGTTCCCGGGAACGGGGGCAGCCGTAGAGGGTCACGCCCTTCTGCTCCAGCGCCGCCGCCAGGCGGGGCAGCAGGGCAGGGGCCGCTTCCTCGTCGATGAGGAGGGATTCCGCCGCGTTGCAGACCGAGACGCGGCTCACCTTGGCGTTGACCAGGATGCGCTCCGCCATATCCGGGTCGGCGGACTGCTCTACATAAATGTGGCAGTTTCCCACGCCGGTCTCGATTACCGGGACCGTGGCGTTCTGCACCACGGACTGGATAAGCCCCGCCCCGCCCCGGGGGATGAGCAGGTCCAGCACGCCGGACAGGCGCATCATTTCCCTGGCGCTCTCCCGGGAGGTGTCCTCCACCAGCACAATGCAGTCCGCGGGCAGCCCGCAGCTCTCCGCAGCGGCGCGCATCACCCGGACAAAGGCTTCGTTGGAGCGGATGGCCTCCTTGCCGCCGCGGAGCAGCACGGCGTTGCCGGATTTGAGGCAGAGGGTCGCGCCGTCCACCGTCACATTGGGGCGGCTCTCGTAAATAATGCCCACCGCGCCCATGGGCACGCGGATTTTCTGGATAAACATGCCGTTGGGCCGGACGCTGCCGCTCTCCACAACCCCCGCCGGGTCCTCCAGCTGGATGAGCTTCCGGACCGCCTCGCAGATGCCGGACAGCCTTCCTTCATCCAGCGAAAGCCGGTCGATCATGCCTTCCCGCATGCCGTTTTCCCGCGCGGCGGCCACATCCCGGGCGTTTGCTTCCAAAATCTCCTGCCGGTTCTCCCACAGCGCCTGCGCGATGGCGGCCAGCGCTTCGTTCTTTCTGCCGGTCGGCATTTTTCCCAGTATCCGGGAAGCGGCCTTGACGCGGCTGCCCCATTCTTCCATTCTGGTCATATGGTTCACCCTTTCTATCCGATATAAGTCCCGACTTCCCGTCCCTCCAGCAGATCGTAGAGCAGTTCCGGGCGGGAGCCGTTCATGATTACCGTGGGGAATCCGGCGTCAAGCCCGATCTGGGCGGCGGAAATCTTGGTAATCATGCCGCCTGTGCCCAAAGAGGTGCCGTGGTCCCCCGCCAGCGCCCGGATGGCGTCGGTGATCTCCGGGATGCGGGGGATGAGCTTTGCGTCCGGGTTTTCCCGGGGATTCTGCTCAAAAACGCCGTCAATGTCGCTCAGAATCACCAAAAGGTCCGTCTCCACCAGGCTTCCCACGATGGCGGACAGGGTGTCGTTGTCGCCGAATACAATCTCCTCTACCGCCACGGTGTCGTTTTCGTTGACAACGGGAATCGCGCCGTAATGAAGCAGGTTCTGGAAGGTGTTGACCACGTTCTGCTTCCGCTCGGGGCTGTCGAGGATGTCCCGGGTCAGCAGGACCTGGGCCACCGAATGGTTGTATTCGGAAAAATATTTGTCATAGCAGTACATCAGCTCGCACTGGCCGATGGCGGCGCAGGCCTGTTTGGCGGGCGTTTCGACGGGCTTCTGCGGGAGCCCCATCTTTCCGACCCCGATGCCGATGGCGCCGGAAGAGACAAGGATAATCTCCCGGCCGGAATTCTTCAGATCAGCCAGCACCTTCACCAGCTTCTCCATGCGCTGGATGTTCATCAGCCCCGTCTTATGGGCCAGGGTGGAGGTCCCCACCTTTACGACAATGCGGTTTGCCTGGGATGCGTTCTGTATCATTGACTGTTTTCCTCGCTTTGCTTCATTTTGCGGTCATAACCCTCCAGCCGGACTTTGGCAAAAATCGCCATGCTGGCGGAATAGTAGGGCTTCACAAACAGGGCCGGCACCACGAACAGCGAACAGATGCACCAGGGCAGCATGGAAAGCTGAAGCCCGAACAGGATGCGTTTTCCGCCCTTCATGGCCGCTGCCGATTTCCGGACGGCCGCATGGAGCCCGATGCTCTCGTCCGTCACAAAAATATACCCCGCCAGATAATACCGGAGCGTCATAAAATACCACAGCACCGCCATGCAGATGGTGACAACCACCTCCAGCGCCGCCATGGCCACCACCGGCAGGGCCTCCAGCCCGTAAGCCGGCTTTTCCATCAAAACCAGCCCCGCCCCCAGCAGCAGCGAGGGAATGGCAAACAGCACGCCCCACGCCGCCATGCGGAGCCAGACCATCAGCCGCAGGCCGATTGCCCGGAACAGGCAGCGCCAGTTGTAAAAATAATCCAGGATTGTCAGGATGGGCGGGGCTTCGCCGGAAATCTGCCCGGTGAACCATTTCTTTACCCCCAGCCCCAGCGGGGAGAGGACGGCAAAGCTGATGAGCAGAAAGGTGACGGAGATGACCGCCATGGAACTGCTGACCTCCAGGGTCCCGCTCCAGAAATCCAGCCGCAGCACGGGGTCGTCGGGGGAAATGAACTGGACCAGCAGAATGAACAGGTACTCCAGCAGCAGAAACATCACATTGATGCCCGCCCAAAACAGCACAACGCCGATGGCCCTGCCCCAGTGGCTTTTCAGGCTCAGGAGGGCGTTTGCCTTGATTTTACGCGGAAGGGTCATATTGTTCAAGTCCTTTCCAACAGATTTTAGCGGGGGCTTTCCTTTTCCAGGGACTGCTCCATGGTTTCGGGCGTGGCGGAATGTCCCGCCTCCTCCACATCCACCGCCAGGTAATTCTTGGGCAGGCTTCGGAAGAATGCCTCGTCATCCTCCACATCCTCTCCCCAGTCCCCTTCGGGCGCTTCCCGCTCCATGGGAATGCGGGAGTACACCTCAAAAACCCCGTCCCGCTGCCAGAGCTGGGCGTTCAGCAGGGCGGTGTAGCCGGTGCCGGCCGGGGCGTCCCACAGCATCGGGTTGTCGCGCTTGGGGTATCCGAAAACCGTCAGCAGGTTCATCAGCACGCCCCCCGGGACAACCAGCGCCGCCGTGGTGATTTTTTCCCGCATCATATCCTCCACCACCGCGCGGAAGCCGTCGGCGACCCGCTGGGCGAAATCCGTAATGCTCTCCGCCTTGTCCGGCGCGGCCAACATGCCGCTTTCATACCATCGGACGAACATTTCGGTCCCGGCCAGCTCCTGCGGGCTCCGGCCCTCGAACACGCCGAAGTCGTATTCCTCCAGCCCCGGGGCCGCCTGGGTCAGGCGGTTGGGGTAAAGCAGCTCCGCCGTCTCCATGCAGCGGCGCATGGGGGCCGCGTAAACCTTCTTGACGTCCGGGTATTCAAACTGCTCCGAAAGCTGCAAGAGCTCCTTTTTCCCTTCCCCGCACAGGGAAAGGTCGCTGCGCCGCCCGATGTAGCGGCCCTCCAGGTTCCCTTCCGTCAGCCCGTGCCGGATGATAAACAGCCGGTATGTAAGCATATAGACGTTCCTTCCTTTATTCGCATAATTCCAGCCGCCCCTGTCCGGGGATGCTGATTCTTTTATTATACCGCATTTTTCCATAAAAAAACAAGAGTGTTGCGGATTGTTCAGTATTTATTTACACGCATTTTGACGTTTCGACGAAAATTCAGAAATCTTTGAAAAAACCCTTTACAAAAGGTATGCTTTGTAATATAATTTACTGTACGTTAAGCTGCCAAGAAGCCGCTTTTTTCGGCATGTTTTTTCTTATTTCGCCGCGCGACGGCATTTTTTCCCGGGGTTCAGAGCAAAGACGGGCGGGAATAATCGGAATGATATGGAGGACGGGACATGAACGCAGACTTTCCTAGAATTTTAACGCTCCTGCGCAAGGAACGCGGGATCAGTCAGAAAGAAGCCGCCAAAGAACTGGGAATCTCCCAGGCGCTGCTCTCCCATTATGAAAAGGGAATCCGGGAATGCGGGCTGGACTTTGTGGTGCGGGCGGCGGATTTTTACCGCGTATCCTGCGACTACCTGCTGGGGCGTTCGCCGGAACGGACCGGCGCCACCCTCTCGGTGGAGGACATTCCGGAAGCGGAAAACGGCGAAAAAAACAACCGGATGCGGGGCAGCATCCTCCCCACTTTAAATAAAAAGCTCATTTTCAACTCGCTGAATATTCTGTTCGACCTGCTGCAGCGCCTGAACTGCACCGAGCTCACCAAGGCAATTTCGGATTTCCTGATGCTGGCGGTCTACCGGATGTTCCGCATCCTTTACAGCGTCAACCACAAAAACGAACAGAATTTTTTCCAGGTTCCCAAATACCTTTCCGCGCCCAAGGCGCTGGCCGCCATGGCGGAAATCGAGGCTGAGGCGGCGGGACTTGCAGACGGCGCCGCCGGCGGGAAGCTCCTTACCGCCGAAGCGCGGGAGCGGATGGCCCTCACCTCCGAAAGCCTGGCCGCCGCTTACCCGCAGTATACTTCCTCCCTCTTAAATCTCATCAAAAACAGCGAACACAAAATCAGCTGATTTCATATGAACCCTGTCAGAATCGCCGCACAACGCCGCAGAAAGTTTCTCCGCCGTTTGTGCGGCTGTTTTTGATTCCCTGTAATTTCCAGAACGGCGCCGACATGAAATCCACTGCGGCGGGCATACTACATCTGCCGGACCGAAACGGCCGGCAAGTGCGCCATCCGCTCAAAAAGGAGTATCTGCCATGATCAAGCGATTCATTGTATGCGCGGGGCTGACCGCCGCCATGCTGCTTACCAGCTGCAATGCGGTCAACGACGGTGTTTCCGATATCGGAAGCGGCGTTTCCGACCTTACCAGCGACTTAAGCTCCGGAATGTCCGATGTGGAATCGGACATCAGTTCCGGCCTGTCGGACGCAAAGTCCGACGTGGAATCGGAATTTTCCCGGGATGATTCCGATGTAAGCCGGGAAGAATCCCGCCGCGAAGAAAGCGAACCCTCAAAGGACGCGCCCGCCTCGGGCGCGTCCGGGGCTTTGCCGGAGCTGAGCGCGTCGGCCTCCGAACCCGACGCGCCGGCCGGCATCACCTCGGCGGGCTACGACCTTTCTTCCCTGGACAACACCAAGCAGGGCTGGGGGCAGGGCGTCCAGTTTGACGACCTCAACCGTCCCCTCGCCTCCCTTTCCTTTCAGGAAAAATACGGCAAATACGACGCTTACTTTATCGGGGAAGAAGAACCCGTCATCTACCTCACCTTCGACTGCGGCTATGAAAACGGATACACGCCCCTCATTTTGGACACTCTGAAGGAAAAGGATGTGCAGGCCGTCTTTTTCTGCGTCTCCGATTACGTGGAACGGCAGCCGGAACTGGTGCAGCGGATGATCGACGAGGGGCATGTCATCGGCAATCACAGCGACACCCATCCCTGCATGCCCGAGCAGTCGGTAGAACGGTGCGAACAGGAAATTATGAACCTTCACAACAAAATGCTGGATGAATTTGACTACACCATGACCCTTTTCCGGGCCCCGGCCGGGGAATTTTCCGAACGGACCCTGGCGGTGACACAGCAGCTCGGCTACAAGAGCGTCTTTTGGAGCTACGCCTACGCGGACTGGGACCCCAATAATCAGATGGGGCCGGAAGCCGCCCTGCCCAAAATCACCAAAGCCCTGCATCCGGGGGCAATTTACCTGCTCCACGCCGTATCCCCTGACAACGCCGCCATTCTGGGCGATTTTATCGATGCCGCACGGGCGGAGGGATACTCCTTCGAGCTGTTCCAGTAAGTTATTCGATGTTTGCCGAACAGCGCCGGGCAGGAATCGACAGAATTTGTGCAAAGTCATGATTTCTTAATTTTTTCTTTATTTTCTCTTGATTTTTCGACCCGAATCGATTATAATAAGTGATGTTCTTAAAAATGATTTCCGTCCTCTCTCACGGAAACTGCTTCGATTTCTCCT
>DVFM01000104.1 GCA_018713245.1 Candidatus Merdivicinus intestinavium | reverse complement strand
TGGGCATGAAGGAAGAAAACATGCGCCTGCGCGACCACGAGAAGGAGGAGCTCTCCTTCTACTCCAAGGCGACCACCGACATCGAATACCTCTTCCCCTTCGGCTGGGGCGAACTCTGGGGCATCGCGGACCGCACCGACTACGACCTGGGCCGCCATCAGGAAGCCAGCGGCAAGGGCCTCGACTACTTCGACCAGGAGACCGGCGAGCGGTATGTCCCCTATGTCGTAGAGCCCTCCCTGGGCGCCGACCGGGTGGCGCTGGCCTTCCTCTGCGAAGCCTTTGACATCGAGAAGCTGGAGGACGGCACCGAGCGCACCGTGCTGCACTTCCATCCCGCCCTGGCGCCTTATAAAGCTGCCGTCCTGCCGCTGTCCAAAAAGCTGTCCGACAAGGCTATGGAAATTTATCACGACCTGTCCAAGCACTTTATGGTGGAGTTCGACGAGACCGGCGCCATCGGCAAGCGTTACCGCCGGGAGGACGAAATCGGCACCCCCTTCTGCATCACCTACGATTTCGATTCCGAAAACGACGGCTGCGTCACCGTCCGCGACCGCGACACCATGGAGCAGGTGCGGATGCCCATTTCCGAGCTGCGGGCTTACATCGAGGAGCGCATCGGCTTCTGATTTCCGGCGGAAAAAGCCGGGGCGGAGGGCAAAATGAATTTGTCGAAAGAAACTTATCTGAAAAACCCCTGCCGGGCGTCCGCGCTGCCTTACTGGAAGGCGGTCCGTCTCGCTGTGCCGGAGGATATGCTGGTTTTGCACGAATGCGCTTTTCACGCCGGTTATTTGACGGATTACACGGATGAGCCATATTTCCGGCTGTATCACGACCTGCAGGGGCTGCCTCCTGCCGTTTTGCCGGACGGCCTGCAGCTGTTCGACGCAGCGCCGGCCGACTATGGCGCGCATATCAGCCGCTGCTATACCGGAATGTCCGCGGTTGCGGCTGAAATCGGATCGTATGTTCAGCACAGCGTGTATTCAGCGGATCTGTGGGTTGCTGTCCGGGAACGGGAAAGCGGGAAGATTGCGGGGACCGGAATTGCGGAATTTGATGCGCAGATGGGGGAAGGAATTCTGGAATGGATTCAGGTTTCCCCGGAATGCAGAGGGCGCGGGATCGGGACTTATCTCGTCGCGGAACTTCTGCACCGGATTGCAGCAAAAGCGGAATTCGCCACGGTTTCCGGACAGGTCCGCAATCCTTCCGAACCGGAAAAGCTGTATCGGAAGTGCGGATTTACGGGAAACGATGTCTGGCACGTCCTGAGAAAAAAATAAATTGGGTTCGCCCTGCGCGGCGGATATGAAAAGAACAGGCAGACGGGATTCGTTCCGTCTGCCTGTTTTTCTGTGAATGCCGGCTGCCGCGGCCGTGTGAGGAGGAAAGCCGTTCAGGCGCCGGGCAGCTTTTCCTCCTGCCCGGCGGGATGAAAGAGCCTGCGCAGCCGGATGTAATAAACGGCGGCCAGCAGGATGGCCGCGCCGGTCCAGGCGGCGCTTTCCGCCCAGTACACGGCGTTGACCCCCCACAGCCGGGTCATGACCAGCACCATGAACATGCGCATGGCGAGCTCCGCCATTCCCGACAGCATGGGGACCACCGTGTCCCCCATCCCCATCAGCGCCGACCGGTACATCCACAGAAGGTAGAGCACCGGCAGCAGGCAGCACATGATGGACAGATAGTGATAGGCGATGTCCAGCACCTGCTCCGTCTCGGAAGGGTCGCCGGAAATGAACAGCATCAGCACAAACCGGCCGAAAAGCAGCATCAGCACCGCGATGGCCGCCGCCGTCCCGACGGCCATGAGCAGGCCGACCCGCATCCCGGAACGGATGCGCTCGCGTTTCCCCGCCCCCAGGTTCTGCCCCACAAAGGTGGTCATGGAGTACCCGAAGGAGGACGCCGCGATTTCCAGAATGCCGTACAGCTTGTTGGTGGCGGTAAAACCGGCCACATACAAAAACCCGAAGCCGTTGATGACATACTGGACCGCCAGCCCGCCCACCCCGATGACGCCGTTTTGAAAGGCGGTGGGGGAGCCGAGCTTCACCAGGTCCCATATCTTCCGCCAGTCAATCCGCCAGTCCTTTTTCTCCATCTTCAGGAAAGAAATGCGGCGCACCGCGAAAAAGCAGAACACGCAGGAGCAGAACTGGGCGAATACCGTGGCGATGGCCGCGCCGGCCACGCCCCAGTGGAATACCATGACGAACACCAGGTCCAGCACAATGTTGATGCAGGCGGCGATTACCATGGCGGACAGCGGCGTCCGGCTGTCCCCCAGCGCCCGGAGGATGGCGGACAGGACGTTGTACCCCAGAATGATGGGGATGCCGCCGAAAATAATGCGCAGGTAAAGCAGGGAGTTGGAAAACACGTTGGCGGGCGTGTCCAGCTGGACCAGAACGAAGCGGGAAAGGCTGAGGCTCAGCGCGGTAAAAATGACGGCGATTCCCGCAGTCAGGATGACCGACATGGCGACGGTTTTCCGCAGCCCTTCCCAGTCCTCCGCCCCAAAGTGCTGGGAAATGCGGATGGAGAAGCCCTGCGTAAAGCCGATTACCAGCCCGGTCACCAGCCAGTTGGGCCAGTCGGCCGCGCCGAGGGCGGCCAGCGCCTCAACGCCGACCCCTTTTCCCACCACAATGGCATCCACCATGGTGTAAAGCTGCTGAAAGACATTGCCCAGCATCAGCGGCAGGGCAAACCCGATGATCAGGCCGGCCGGGCGGCCTTTGGTCATGTCTTTTACCCGTTCAGCCATAGAGAACCTCCTTTATGAATCAATTTTGCCTGACGGCGGCTTTCACCGTTTCCCCTGCGGGGACAAACACCTTGGTAAAGCCGACGAGGGTGGGATACGGGGTATCCCGGAATTTTAAAACCGTGTGCCAGCCGTCCATGCTGCCGGTGTTGGTGACCTCCACCGTGTTATCGTCCACCCAGTTTTCGGTGAAGGTGGTGTAGGAAAGGCCGTAGCCGAAGGGGTAGAGGGGCTTGCCCCGGAAGAAGCGGTAGGTGCGGTTCTCCATGGAATAGTCGGTGAAGTCCGGCAGGTCGTCGGCGGAGCGGTAGAAAGTTACCGGCAGGCGGCCGCTGGGGTTCGCTTTGCCGAAAAGGATGTCCGCCAGGGCGTGGCCGCCCTCCGCGCCGGGGTAGAAGCACTGGAGCACCGCCGCGCATTCCTCATCCTGACGGCAGAGGTTGATGCAGCTGCCGGATACGTTGACAAAGATCACCGGTTTGCCGGTTTTGACAATCTCCTCATAAAGCAGCTTCTGGCAGGCGGGCAGCTCCAGGTCGGCCTTGTCGCCGCTGTTGAAGCCGTTGTAGGCGTCGCCTTCCTCGCCCTCCAGGGTGGGGTCGAGTCCCATGCAGAGGATTACGGCGTCGCTGCGCTTTGCCGCGAGGATCGCTTCCCGCAGGTAACGCTCCGAACAGTCGGTGTCGTTCTGGCTCTCGTCCTTGTAAAGATGGCTGCCGCGGGCGTATTCCACCTTGCCTTGGGCCGCCTCCTGGATGCCCCGGAGCAGGGTCGTGTAGCGGGAGGGGGTGCCGTTGTAGTTTGCAAGCAGCACGCTGACCGAGTCGGCGTTGGGTCCGATCACGGCGATGTGCTCGGTTCCTTTCAGGGGGAGGATGCCGTTGTTTTTGAGCAGAACCATGCTCTGGCGGGCCATTTCCCGGTTGAGGGCGATGTGCGCGGGGGATTCCACCACGTCCATGGAAATGCTGTCGTAGGGGCAGTCGTCGTCGAACATCCCCAGCCGCATCCGCGCTTCCATCAGCCGCTCCGCCGACCGGGTGATGACATCTTCGGAAATCAGCCCTTTTTCATAGGCTGCCTGGAGATAGGTGTAGGCCGCGCCGCAGTTCAGGTCGCAGCCGCAGTTGACGGCCAGCGCCGCGCTTTCCTCCGGGCCCGCGGTCACCTTGTGGAACATATCGATGTCGCGGATGGCGCCGCAGTCGGACACATAGTAGCCGTCGAAGCCGAATTCCTTCCGCAGGATCTCCTCCATCAGCGTGGGGCTGGCGCAGCAGGGCTCGCCGTTGACGCGGTTGTAGGCGCCCATGACGGCGGCGGGGTGGGCGTGGTCGATGCAGTAGCGGAAGGCGGAGAGGTAGGTTTCGTAGAGGTCCTTCTGCTCCACCTCAGCGTTGAAGCCGTGGCGCATGCCCTCCGGGCCGCTGTGGACGGCAAAGTGCTTTAAGGTGGCGTCGGTTTTGCGGTAAACCGGGTCATAGCCCTGGAGCCCCCGGACAAAGGCGGCGCCCATCCGGCCGGTGAGGTAGGGGTCCTCGCCGTAGGTTTCGTGGCCGCG
>DVFM01000103.1 GCA_018713245.1 Candidatus Merdivicinus intestinavium | reverse complement strand
TCGCCTTGGAGTAGAAGGAGAGCTCCTCCTTCTCGTGGTCGCGCAGGCGCATGTTTTCTTCCTTCATGCCCAGGGAGAGCAGCCAGTTTTTGCAGTAATCCTTCCAGTAGTGGAACCACTCCAGATCGGTGTCGGGCTTGCAGAAGAATTCGCACTCCATCTGCTCAAACTCCCGGGTGCGGAAGGTGAAGTTGCCGGGAGTGATCTCGTTGCGGAAGGATTTGCCCACCTGGCAGATGCCGAAGGGGAGCTTTCTGCGGGTGGTGCGCTGGACGTTGGCGAAGTTTACGAAAATGCCCTGGGCGGTTTCCGGGCGGAGGTAAACCTCGCTCTTGGCGTCCTCAGTGACGCCGATGAAGGTTTTGAACATGAGGTTGAATTTGCGGATGTCGGTGAAGTTCTTGGAGCCGCAGGCGGGGCAGGCGATGCCGTTTTCCCGGATATAGTCGCTCATCTGCTCAAAGGTCATGCCCTCGGCGTGGCCGCCGTTGTCCTCGATGAGCTTGTCGGCGCGGTAACGGGCCTTGCAGTCCTTGCAGTCCATCAGCGGGTCGGAAAAACCGCCCACATGGCCGGAAGTCACCCAGGTCTGGGGGTTCATGATAATGGCCGAATCCAGTCCCACGTTGTAGGGGGATTCCTGAACAAATTTCTTCCACCAGGCCTTTTTCACGTTGTTTTTAAACTCCACGCCCAGAGGGCCGTAATCCCAGGAGTTGGCCAAGCCGCCGTAAATTTCGCTGCCCGGATAGACAAAGCCTCTGCCCTTGCAGAGGTTAATGAGCTGGTCCATGGTTTTTTCTTCGTTTTTCAGCATGTTTGCTTCCCTTCCCTTTTCCGCCGGACAGGTTCCGGCGCAGTCTGTACATATACATCTATTTTAAACAAACCGCGCCGTAAAGTCAAGGGATTTCCCCAACTTCCTGATTCCCGCCGCCGGAAGCGCCCCTAAAAATACCGCTCCAGCACCGCGGCAACGGCGTCCTCGTCGTTGGTCCTGTTCAAAATGACGTCCGCATGGCAGGAAACCTCCTCCGGCGCGTTGCGGACGGCGACGCCGAGCCCTTTCCCGGAGAGCATGGAAATATCATTCCAGCCGTCCCCCACGCAGACCGTCTCCTCCGGCGAAAGCCCCAGAATTGCGGCAAGCTGCGCCACCGCGCGCCCCTTGTTTGCGTCTTTCGCGACATATTCCGCCAGCGCCGGCGGCATCCGGTAGCCCAGCGCCCCTTCGGGCAGCACCTTTTCCATCCGGTCGTAAAAGCGCATGGCATAGCCTTCCTCGCGGGAGAGGAAAAGCAGCTTGGTGATCTCCCCCTCCACCCGGCGGACGTCCTCCGGCAGCGGCAGAAATTCCTTCCCGGCGCGCTGCGGGAGGTCGTTGTCCCAGACCTCCCGGTTCTTCGCGTACATTTTTTCCGTGGTGTGCAGCCGGACGGCCGCTTTGCCCATCTCCCGGAAAAAGCCCTCTCCCAGCGACAGCAGCCGGGCCGCCGTCTCCTTGGGGAGAAAATTCCCGGCGACAGTTTCCAGCGTGGCGGCGTCCACAATAAGCGCGCCGCTGCAGCAGATGTAATAGCTCCCCGGGCGGTTCAGCCCCAGGCTTTCCCCCAGCGCCGAAACCCCCTCATAGGGCGCGCGTCCGGAGCAGAGGACAAAATGGACCCCTTTTTCCACAGCCTCCCGGATGGCGCGGCGGTTCCCCTCGGAAACCGTCCCGCCGCTGGAAAAAAGGGTGCCGTCCAAATCCGTGGCAAGCAGTTTATACAACGCGGGTCCCCCTTACGGCAGCTGGTTGCCGGCTGCTTTGTACAGCTCGTACCATTCCATCCGGGTGAGGGAAACGGCGGAGGCTTTGCAGATCTCCCGGACGCGCCGGACGTTTGTAGTCCCCAGAATTGCCTGGATTTTGGCCGGATGCCGGAGGATCCAGGCGATGGCCACGGCGGTGGGCGTCACGCCGTACTGCTCCGCCAGGCGGTCCAGGGCGGCGTTCAGTTCCGGGTATTTTTCGCTTCCGATGAACACGCCCTCGAAAAATCCGTACTGCACGGGGGACCAGGCCTGAATGGTAATGTTCTTCAGGCGGCAGTATTCCAGAACGGAGCCGTCCAGGTCCCGGGCGCGGTCAATCTGCATGTTGACGTTCAGCCCGGAATCGATCATGCCGGTGTGGCAGAGGGAGAACTGGAGCTGGTTGACCAGCAGCTTGTCCCCCAGGCTGCGGCTCAAAAGCTCCATCTGAAGGGGCTTCTGGTTGCTGACGCCGAAGCAGCGCACCTTGCCGGACCGCTTCAGGATGGAGAACGCCTCGGCCACCTCCTCCGGCTCCATCAGGGTGTCGGGGCGGTGGAGCAGCAGGAAGTCCAGATAGTCGGTTTTGAGCCGTTTGAGGCTTCCGTCCACCGATTTGAGGATGTGCTCCTTGGAAAAGTCATAAATGCCGTCGTGGATGGCGCATTTGCTCTGGATAAGGATTTTTTCCCGCAGGGAGGGGGTGCCGGACAGGGCCTCCGCAAAGACCTCCTCCGAATGCCCTCCGCCGTAAATGTCCGCGTGGTCGAAAAAGTTGATCCCCTCTTCCAGCGCAGTGCGCAGCAGGGTTTCCGCCTCCTTTTTCTCCATGCCGCTGATGCGCATGCAGCCCAGCGCAATTTCCGAGGCGGGAACCTGCCCGCCGATTTTGATCTGTTTCATTGTGATACCCCTTTCTTTATCAGCCGGTCAGGCCGTTGGCCTGCCGCTCCATATTCTCGATGATGACGCTGTGAATCTCCCCCAGGGAGGAGCAGTATTCCAGCACCTTCCACGGCGCGTCGGTGTGGAAATGCAGCTTGATTACCTCTTCGTCCCCGGCAACCAGCAGGCAGTCCCCCTCAAAATTTTCAGTGATATAGGCGTCAATTTCGTCCTCCGAAAGGTTTTTCCCCTCAATCAGAAGCTGTGTGTCAAATTTATAAGTCAGCATTTTCGTCCCTCCTGCGGCAGATTCTCACCAAAGCTCCCCTTCGGCGATTTCCAGCCAGATTTCCGCCCCGGCGAAATCCGCCCGGCGGCGGACGGCCTTTTCCGAATAAAACCGGGCCATCACGGCAAGCCCCAGCGCGTCGCTGCGGAAGGGCTTCTCCCGCGTCCCGCCCACCAGGCAGGCCCCCGGCAGGACCTCCCATCCGGCTTTCCCGTAAAATCCCGTCAGCTCCGGCTTACAGGTAAACAGGCTGACGTCGGGGCGCTGTTCCCCGATAAAGGCGGCGGCAGCCCGGATAATTTGCAGCCCCAGCCCCTGCCGCCGGGAGCCGGGGCGGACCACCACTTCGCTGAGGCCGTAAGCCGCGTATTCCTCCCCGCCGTGGCGGATCACCCTCCGGCGCACTGCAGCGTGGGCGGCCGCTTCCCCGCCGTCAAGCAGCACGAAGGAGGTCAGATATGTCCCGATGTCCCCGGGCCAGGGGGCGGGAGCGCCCGGTTCCGGCGGCCAGGCGGTGTCCTCCAGGGCGAGGATTGCCTCCCGCAGTCCGGGCGAAGCGTCCTCCTGAGGATAACGGCGCAGAATCATTGCCCGCTCCCCCCTTCCGGGGCGCGCTCCAGAATCAGCTCCGCCAGATCGCCCCGCTTTTCCGCCGAAACAAGCCGCAGCGGCACGCTTTCCGCCAGATCGCCGAACAGCCGGACGCCGCCGCCCAGGATCACCGGCAGAACCGTCAGCCAGTACCTTCCAATCAGGCCCGCCCGGATCAGCTGCTGCGCGGTATCCGCCCCGCCGCAGACCCAGACGCCCTTTCCCGCGCCCCGGGCCAGCTCCCGCACCAGAGAGCAGACGCCGCGGCTTGTGAACTCGACTCCCTCCTCGGGGGGAAGGGGCCGGTTGGTGCATACATATGTTTTCAGTCCGGCGTAGGGCCAGCAGCCGGGGGACAGCTCCCGCGTCACCTGAAAATAGGTGTTCCAGCCCATCACAACCGTATCGATTCCCCGGATGAATTCCGCATAGCGCTCCTCATCCGCCTGCCAGCGGTCCAGCCAGGACACGCCGCCGTCCCTGTCGGCGATGAACCCGTCCAGGCTCACCGCGATGTAAAGGGTGATTTCCCGCATTTCAATCCTCCGCAAGCTCCTCCAGCAGCAGCCGCACGAATTCCGCGGCGATTCCCGAAGCCTTTTCGCAGTTTTGCTCAAAATTCTCCGCGCCGTCATGCTCCGCCGTATCGGTAATGGCGCGCACCGCCAGGAAGGGGACGCGGTTCACATAGCAGACATGGGCGGCGGCGGCCGTCTCCATATCCACCGAAAGCGGGGCAAACCGTTTCCGCAGCGCGGCGCGGCCCCCGTCGGTGACGAACTGTTCGCCGGTCGCGGTATTCCCGAACCGGACGGGACATCCGGCCCGCCCGGCGGCTCTGCGCGCGGCGGCCAGCAGCCGGCTGTCCGACTCAAACCAGAACGAAGGCATCCAGGGGTGGAACTCGGTCAGGATGTCCTCCGCAACGTCGTGATAGGCGCACCGCTCGGTCACCACCACGTCAAAAAGCCCCACGTCGGGGTCAATTCCGCCGGCGACACCGGCGTTGATGACGGCCGTCGCCCCGAAGCGGCTAATCAGCGTCTGGGCGGCAATGGCGGCGTTGACCTTGCAGACCCCGCTGTACAGCGCCGCCGCCGGGATTCCGCCGATGTTTCCTTCCCAAACCTCCAGCATCGCCGCCTCCGACTTCCGGCTGTCCCGGATCAGCGGCAGGAAGGGGGCCAGCTCCGTATCGCTGGGGCAAAGCAGCCCGATTTTTTCCGTCATTTCCGCATCCTCCTTAAAATTCTCCAATCTCCCGAATCACCTGGGAGGCCATCAGAAACCCCGCCGCCGGCGGGCAGACGGACAGGCTCCCCGGCGCATACCGGCCCCCGTCCTCCAGCACGGTTTTGGCAGCCGGCTCCAGGGAGTAAAGGACCTTCTGTCCGGCAATTCCCCGCTTTTTCAGCTCCCGCCGCATGACCCGGGCCAGGCCGCAGCCCGCCCCGTTTTGGGCCGTTTCCTCAATCGTCCCGATGCGGAAGGCGGACGGATCCAGCCGGTTTCCGGTGCCCAGGGCCATCAGAAGCGGGACGCCCCGCTCCCGGCACCGGACGGCCAAATGGAGCTTGGCGGTTACATTGTCGATGCAGTCCACCACATAATCCGGCCGGAAGGAGAACAGCTGCTCCGACGTCTCCTCCCCGTAAAAGAGGGGCAGCGCCGCCGCCTCGCAGTCCGGATTGATGGAAAGCACCCGCTCCTTCGCCGCCTGGGCCTTGCTGATTCCCAGCGTCGCCCGGGTGGCCAGGAGCTGGCGGTTCAAATTGGTGAGGTCCACCGTATCGTGGTCCATGAGCAGCAGCGCGCCGACTCCGGCGCGGCAGAGCCCCTCGACGCAGGCGCCGCCCACGCCGCCAAGGCCGACCACCGCCACCCGCGCGGCAGCCAGCTTCCGGCAGGCTTCCTCCCCCAGCAGCAGCTTCTGGCGGTCCAGCCAACCCTCCATTCTCATTTCCCCTTTCACACAAAACAAAATCCCCCGCTGGAAGCGAGGGATCTTCACCTGCAAGCAGGATTTTTTTAAAAACTCCACCTTGCCGTCGTACAGCAGAATAAACCCGCTTCTCAGCAGGTGGGTATCCGCCTGTATACATCGCGCTCCCTTCGTCCGGTGGTCCCGCGGATAAATCGGCGGGGCCGGGAGGTCTGCATCCCGCATGCAGAGCAAGATTCCCGAATTATATAGTGTTCGGATTTAAAAGAACTGTACTTGCTCGAACAAGGCAGACGCCTTTTCTAGAACCTATTATAGCGATATACACCGCATTTGTCAAGAGGGTTCCGGAAAAATTTGTGCGGCATTACGGCCGGGAGATTATTCCTCCTCGCCGTCCTCGTCATACTCCTCATCATAGTCCTCGTCAAAGAGCTTGTTGAGGCGGTCGATGAAGAGGTTGCCGATGCGCTCATACTCCTCGTCGTCGTCGATGGAGGCCAGGTATTCCTCCCCGTCCACCGTCTCCAGGGTCAGCACGATCAGCTCCCCTTCATCCTCCAGCTGCTGCTGGGGATCGTCATACACCGGGATCATCGCAAAATACTGCTTGCCGTCCACCTCCATGGCGTCCAGCTTCTCAAAGGTTTGTTCCACGCCTTCCTCATCCACCAGGGTGTACAGATTGGCTTCGTCAAAATTATCCGCCATAATGTTCCTCCAAATCTCCCCGGCACCGGGGCGTTTGTAATTGCGGCACACGCCAACATTTTTATTGTAACCTTTTTGCCGGGGAAAGTCAAGCAGGTTTTGTAAAGAAAGTGTTTTGAATATTTAAACTAAATTTTTTCCACATTTTTAAAAATAACTATTGACAAAACGGGAAAGCTGTGGTATCCTATAGACATAGAAGATAATCAAAGATCTTCTAAAACATGAAAGAGGTGATTCCGATGGACAGTATTGAAAATTGTTTCTTCAGAATCAGCAGCAGGCTTTCGTAAAACCAGTAAATTAAGATTGAGAAGAATTCGAAACGAAGCGAATCGTATATCTGATTCTTAAAGATCATCTTGAGTGAGAGAGGGCTTATCCTCCAAAGAATTTTACGATAGTAGTTTGAATTTGATTATTTTCTATTTCAAATAGCTGGCTGGTTCTGGAAACGTAAAAAAGATGTTCCGCCTTAAGACAAACGGCAGTCAGAACATGACGGCGAAGAGTTGGAGCTGAGTCCAATGAAATAGTCAACCCACCCTGCAAGAAGCTGTAAAGCCGGCTAAGAACCGCCTGGAAAGATCAGGGCGGGAGCCGAACCGAAAACAGTCAGTGGAGTGAGTCCCATGGAATAAGCAAGCTGTTTCATCAGCAAAACAAAGTACAAAGGCCGGAATGTTTTCCGACAGAGGAAAAGCAGCGGGATCATCTGCACCAAAGGGCGAAAGGCCGGATGGGCAGAAAGTATCCCGAACAGCAGGAAGGCCGCAGCAATACAGAAATACGGAGTTGAGTCCAATGAAATAGCAAAATCTCCGGTGCCCTGGGGCAGAAAACCATCTGCGAAAGGCAGAGGCGGAAAGCCGCTCAGGCAATGCCGAGAGTTCCCGATGAAAAACCTGTTTTCCTCTGCATCCTGCAAATTGCATTCAGCAAATGGACTGTTGACTGCGAAAAAGCCGGGCAGCCGGTATTGTTAACCGGAAAGGGAAAATGATTTCGATGACGGAGTGAGTCCCATGGTGTAATTGTTCTGGTTCCCAATGGAGGATCGATAACAATTGAATAGTGAGTGTTAGCGCCGCTTTCCGATGGAGAAAGCGGCGCTGGTGGTTTTCCCCCTTTTCGCAGGCGGCGCGCGTATATTCTTCCGGATACCGGAAAAAATAGAAGCAAATTCCATTCTGCCAAAGGGGGATTTCATCATGGATAATGTCCGCGCCCGCGTCCGTATTATTACGATGGGCGCAGCCGCCGTACTGATCTGCGCCGGCATCGCCTTTCAAAACTACACCACCGCGCAAAAATACAAAACCGCTCTGGAGGTGTCCTACCTGCGCGCCATGGAGGACCTGACCTCCTACACCGAAAATATCGCCGTGACCCTCACCAAAGGGATTTACACCGGCACTGCTGCCCAGCTCAACGCGCTTACCACGAAGCTGTGGAAAGAAGCCGCCGCGGCAAAGGTGGCGCTGTCCCAGATTCCAACCAGCCGCTTCAACCTGGAAAACACCTACAAATTCCTCGCCCAGGTGGGCGAATACGCCGTTTCGCTGGCCAAAAAGGCGGAAACCGGGCAGGAGCTCACCGACGAGGAACGGGACAACCTCCAAACCCTTTCCGATTACGCCGACAGCCTGGAGCAGAGCCTGCTGGCAGCCCAGGCGCAGGTCCGGGACGGCCGCATGACCATCGGCGCGGCGGAGGAAATGGCCTCGGACATGGGCGCCGGTGCCGCCCCCGACCTGGCCGAGGACCTGGCCGAATTTGAGGAAGGGTTTACGGCCTACCCCACCCTGATTTACGACGGCCCCTTCTCCGACCACCTGCTTCAAAAGGAACCGGAGCGGCTCAAGGACGCGGAGGAGGTCTCCTTAGCTGAAGCCAGGCAGAAGGCCGCCCGGGCCTTCAACGTGGATTCCGGCATGATGCGCAACGAATCGGACGAAGAAGGGCAGATGCCCTCCTACACCTTCTCCTTTGACGGCCGGACCGCCGCTGTCACCAAGCAGGGCGGCTTCCTGAGCTATCTGACCGACCCGCGGCAGCCGGGAGAAATCCTCCTGACGGACGAGGAAGCGGTGGCCAAGGCGGAAAACTACCTCAACTGGCTGGAGATTCCGGACATGACCATGACCTATTACGAGATTGCGGGCAATATCCTCACCGCCAACTTTGCCCACACCCAGGAGGGCGTGGTCTGCTACACCGACCTCATCAAAATCAGCGTGGCCATGGACGACGGCGGTATTTTGAGCTTTGACGCCCGGGGGTATCTCACCAACAACCGCACCCGGGAGCTCCCCTCCCCTGCCCTGACCGAGGAGGAAGCCATGGAATCGGTGAGCCCCGCCCTGACCGTCCAGGATTCCCGGCTTGCGGTGATCCCTTCCGACGGGGAAATGGAGCGGTACTGCTACGAATTCCAGTGCCAGGCGGAGGACGGCCAGCAGCTATTGGTCTACGTCAACGCGGAAACCGGCGCCGAGGAGCAGATTCTCCTCCTTTCCGTCAGCGAAAACGGCACGCTGACCATCTGAAACGAAAAACGGGCGGTTCCGCGCCGCCCGTACATAATCACTCTCCCTGAAACTGCCCGTTCTGCTTCAGATACGCCGCCAGCTTTTCGGACACCGACTTATCCGTCAGATGATAGATCCGAAAGCCGTCCTCAGCGGGAAGCAGCACCATCCCGCCGCCGTCTGCGCTCAGGGAAACATCCTCCCCCGTCTCCCCGCATACCAGCCGGATGGAGGCACTGTCGCCGTCGTTCAAATTCACCAGGGTAACGGGCCAGGGCAGAAGGTTCCGGAAATCCTGACGGTATCCGGTTCCTTCCAGGATTTTAAAATGGGTTCCAAATGCTCCCGGGAACGGGGCAGGCTGTAAAAATCTCCGCCCGGGATCATATCATCGTCGTCGGCAAGCAAAACGGCGCTGACCCCGGTATAACGGCTGCTGTCAATTTGGGTGATATTTTCCAAAGAATGCGGCCACAGCCGCCAGGCAAGCAGCGCGGCAGCCGCGAACAGCGCAGCCGCCAAAACGGCCAGACCGGCCTTTTTCCGAATCGTCATATGCGTTCTCTCTCCTTCCGGCGGTTTGCGCACCGGGAAATCCGGCCCCGCGGCATTGGACGCCGGGCTTTTGGGGAATTCCGGGCGAACACAGTTCGCCCCTACTGCCGAAAACGGCGGTTCATCCCGCCGTTCATGGATTCAGCGCGGGGCTCTGCGGCCGCGTCGGTTTTGCGGGGTATCTTCACCGAAAACGGCGGTTCATCCCGCCGTTCACGGATTCGGCGCGGGGTTCTGCGGCCGCGTCGGTTTTGCGGGGTACCTCCGCCGAAAACGGCGGTTCATCCCGCCGTTCACGGATTCGGCGCGGGGCTCTGCGGCTGCTTCGGTTTTGCGGGGTACCTCTGCCGAAATCGGCGGTTCATCCCGCCGTTCACGGATTCGGCGCGGGGTTCTGCGGCCGCGTCGAATTTAAAAAGAATTCTGCTTGCTGAAGGACGTCACGGTCCGGCGCAAAGTTGAGCTTTTCCATGGCCTCGCCAAAGGGAAGCAGCGCCCCGCCCAAAATCTCCTCCGGCTGATAGACCGCAGGCCCCGCGATCTCCCCGGTGAAAAAGACCGCCAGCTTGCGGGCTGTCCCCGCCAGATAGCAGTATTCCGTCCGGAACCCATCGTCCACCCGGGGGAGCAGGCCGATTTCTTCCCGGGTTTCCCGGAGGGCGGTGGCAATTTCCGACTCATCCGCCTCGATGTGCCCCTTGGGAAAGCCGATGCGGCCCGACACTCCCCAAACAAGCTGATACCGCCTCTGTTCCCCCTGCCCGATGTACGGGACGATGCCGCAGACCTTTTCGTAAAGACAGCGGCAGGAACCCTGAAAAAACTGCTCCGCACCATGCATGGCGGCCCGGATTTCCGGTTCAAACATGACCATTCCCTCCGGCGCGGCGACCCATTCCTCCCCGCAGCCGTCCGCCCGGTGAATCACTGCGATTACCCGGCCCGTAAACTGCCGGACCGGCCCCTTTACCCCCAAAATGCAGACATTCTGGGGCGCGCCGTCCCCGCCGACAATCCCCTCCACATGTCCGCAGTTCACCGGATACAGGGTTTCGGGATTCCGCGGGCGCCGGCTGCCCATGGGCCGGTCCACCGTCACCCGGACCCGCATCCCCAGCGCATCGCCGGCCGGCAGACCGTCGGTCAGGGATTCCAGCGGCTGATACTGTTTCATCATGGTCCCCCCTTTTCTTTATTATAATCCATTTCCGAAAAAGCGGCAACTGTTTTTGATAAAAATAGAGAAAACGCCGGAAATTTCCTCCCGGCGTCTCACAAAAGGACGAAAATGCCGTAAACCCGGCACGGATACTTTCAAAAGGAACGCGGCAAAGCATGACCCCCATAAAAAGTCAGGGCTTTGGCTCCTCATTGCCGTTGGGCGGCTTTGCCCCGCTATTTTCCTTCTTTCCCCCGAGCTGGAGGACTTCCTTCACACCGACCGCAGCGAGAAACCCGGCGAAAATTTTGGACAGCAGCGCCCCTTCCAGAAATCCCGCCAGCCAGCAGCCCAGCGCCGCCCCCAGCAGCCCGCAGAGGATCGCCGGCAGCAGCACCCGCTTTTCCACCAGCCGGTTTTTCAGGTGCATCCAGAGGGCCAGCCCGCCGATGGGGAGGAAAAAGATCAGGTTCATCCACTGGGCCTCCAGCTGGGGCACCCCCGCGATGGCCGTCAGATACACCAGCAGCACAAATCCGCCGCCCAGGCCCATGGAAGCGGATATCCCCGCGGCCAGGGACACCGCCGCAATCCACACCCACTCCATCATCGCAGCCAGAGCCTCACCGCGGACGCCAGAATCACGCCGCCGAAAATCCGCCGCAGAAGGCGGTTGTCCACCTTTTTCAGCAGCTTCGCGCCAATCACCGCCCCCGCAATCCCCAGCGGCAGATACCACAGCGCCTCCTGCCAGGGCGCTTCGATGCCCCGCAGGTAAAAAACGGCGCTGAACAGGCAGAGGGGCAGGATCACCGCAATGGAGGTGGCGTGGGCTTTTTTGGATTCCAGCCCGCTCCACTCCAGCAGCGGCACCACGGCAACGCCGCCTCCCGCGCCGAACAGGCCGTTTAAAAAGCCGGCCGCCGCGCCCAGAAGGCCGTAAAACCACCGGCTTTGCTTCCACTCCTTTTTCAATGCCAATCCCCCTTTTGCGGAATAGTCTGCCCCAAAACGGGCGATACTATGTATCAGGAAGGCAAAACGCTTGACTTTTCGCGCATCATGCTGTAAAATATACTCAAGCGGTAAAATTTGCAAAAAGGAGGCAGATTCCATGTCTGTTGTTACCATTACGAAAGAAAATTTTGAAGCGGAAGTGCTCCAGGCGGACAAGCCTGTGCTGGTAGATTTCTGGGCGTCCTGGTGCGGCCCCTGCCGGATGCTCTCCCCCGTGGTTGACGAAATCGCCGAGGAGGAAAGCGGCATCAAGGTCGGCAAGGTGAACGTTGACGAGCAGCCGGAGCTGGCCGAGCAGTTCGGCGTCTCCAGCATCCCCACCCTGATTGTTTTTCGGGATGGGAAAGCGGTCCAGACCTCTGTGGGCGTCCGCCCTAAGGCGGCTATCCTCCAGATGATCCGCTGAATGCCGAAAACAGCGAACTCCCCGGATACTTCGCGGTATCCGGGGAGTTTGTTTTTCGGCAATTTACCGGCCGGGCTTGTAGCTGCGGCAGGCGTCCACATAAGCGAGGATGTTTTCCCACGGGACCTCCGGCTCCAGCAGATGGGTCGGGGCGGGGAACAGGCCGCCTTTTTCCTTGGCGATTTCCAGATGCTCCAGCACGGTATCCCGGACCTCCTGGGGCGTCCCGAAGGGCATGGTGGTCTGGGTGCCGATGGTGCCGTGGAAGCTGATTTTTCCGCCGTATTCCCGGTAGACTTCCCGGAAATCCATGCTTTCCGGCTGAACCGGGTTGAGCACATCGACGCCGGCTTCAATCAGGTGCGGGATGAACGCCGTGGCGCATCCGCAGCTGTGGTAAAGGACGATGATGTTCGGGTTGACGGCACGGGCGGCGTCAATGACCTGTTTCAGCCGGGGCTTGAGCCAGCGGCAGTACAGGTCGATGCTCATCATGGGCGTGCGCTGCATGCCGATGTCGTCGCCCAGGTAGAGCAGGTCCGCGCCGGCTCTGGCGTAGGACTGGGCGCGGATAATCGAGCGTTCGGTGACGGCGTCCAGGATATACTCGGCGATGGGGTCGTCGGTCATCATGTCCATCATCAGGTCCTCCATGCCCCGGATATACCAGGCAGTCTCCCAGATGGTGCACTGCATGCTGCCCATAACGGCCAGGCCCCTGGCGCGGATGGCGTCGGCCTGGGCTTTCTGGTGGGAAGCGTCGCCGGAGGCGAAATCCGGCAGCGGATACGCCTTGACTTCCTCCAGGCTGTCAATGCCCTTCAGCGGGCAGCGCATGTAGGTCATGTGTTTGGCGGCTTCGCTGCCCGGTTCGTGGGCCACGCCCCACAGGTCGATGGTGGCCCCTTCCTTCAGGTTCGGGTGATAGCCCAGATACTGGCTGTCGTCCTGGGGAACACGGATGTCCCCGATCCCCGCCCAGGGCATCTCAAAGTATTCGCTGTAGCTTTTGTCGCTGCCGGTCTGGCGGCGGTATTCCTCCACCAGGGACGGGCAGAGGGCAAATTCCACCGGCATCCATTCGTAAGGCTCCCGGCGCAGAATTGCCAGAATATTTTCGCGCTGATTCATATTCCATCCTCCCGCTTGCTTGACTTTTCTTCATTATATCGCGTATAATGGGAATTGTACATGGCAAGCTTGGGCTTTTTCCTGTCAAAAATGGTAGAAAGGAGGCCGCCGGATGGAGATTCCCCGCGCATATTTTAGCAACGCCACCGTCCACCGCAGCCTGTCCCCTTCCCCGGAGGACGGCATCCTGAGCTGCGGCTTCCTGGTAAAGCCCACCGCCCGGGACACCGACCGCGACCTGGTTTTTTCCTATTACGGAGGGTTTTTGCTGCTCAGCGGCGGCGGCGAATACCAGGACGCCGCCCATCCCTCCATCCCGCTGCGTCCGGGCTGCTTCGTCCAGCGCCTGCCGGGGGTGCCCCACTCCACCATTGTCCGCCCGACGGGGGACTGGCTGGAATTCTTCGTCTGCATCGGGCGGGAGGTTTTTGAAAGCATGGCAAATTTGGGATTGCTCAGCCGGGAGCCGGTGCTGTTCCCGGGGCTGACGGAACATCTCTGCGGCCAATGCGGCGGGCTTCTGGAGCAGTTCCGGGCGGCGCCGGACGGCGAGAGCGCAGCCCTTTTTCTGTCCGCGCAGAAATTCCTGCTGGACGTGGCGGAAGCCTCCCGGAATATCCGGCTGGGCGCCATGCAGGGCCCCATGACCCGGGCGGCGGAGATTCTCTGCGGGCCGGACTTCCCCTCCCCCGCGGAAACGGCCGAGCAGCTGGGGATGGGCTACGAAACCTTCCGCAAACAGTTCCGGCAGGCCTACCAATGCCCCCCCGCCGCCTACCAGATGCGCCACCGGCTGAACCTTGCCAAGCAGCTTCTGCTGGACTCCACCAAAAGCATCCAGGAAATCGCCTTCCTCTGCCGTTTTTCCGACGCTTTTGCCTTTTCCAAAGCCTTCCGCCAGCGCTTTGGCCTCTCCCCCAGCCGCTTCCGCAGCGTCAACGCCCAATAAACCCGGCTTGCTGCAAACAGAATGCCCGATGGACGATTGGAATCCATCGGGCATTTTGATTCAGTTGATTTTCGCCGCTTTGATGGCCTGGCGCTTGGAGCGCAGCTCCGAAAGGGATTTGGCGACCTGCTCCTCCGTGGAGCGCAGGACGCTGTCCACATAGTCGCTGGTGGCCTTTTTGAGCTCCCGCGTCTGGAGCTGAGCGGTGCTCATCAGCTCGTTGGCTTTGGCCTGGGCCTGCTTGACGATCTCATCGTGATCGATCATCTTTTTGGCCCGTTCCTCCGCCACGCGAATGGTCATTTCCGCTTCCTTCTTGGCCTCGTCCAAAATAATTTTCCGGTCGTTTACGATTTCCTTGGCTTTGGAAACCTCCACCGGGATATGCATCTTCAAGTCCTCCAGAAGCTCGTGGAACCGGTCGGCGTCAATGGCCGCCTTCCCGCCGGACAGCGGGATGCTCCAGGCCCCGTCCAGCATCTCCTCCATCATGGCGAGGATGCTGTCGACATTATCTTGATTTGTCATGGAAATCCACCTCCTATCAGTCGCCCTGTCTGTGTTGACGGTACAGGCGGTTTTTTATCTCATCCAGGATACAGCCGGGAACAAACTCGCTGATGTCCCCGCCGAAACTGGCGATCTGCTTGACAATGCTGGAACTGAGGTACATATTTTCCGCCGCAGCGGTAAAGAAGATGGTTTCCGCCTCGGGGTTCAGCCGCTTGTTGGCAAGCGACATCTGGAATTCGTACTCAAAATCGGAAACCGCCCGCAGCCCCTTCACAATGGCGCAGGCGCCGTGCTCCCGCAGATAATCGGCCAAAAGGCCGTCCGTGGAATCCACCTGGACGTTTTCCATGCCGTCAATCGCCTTTTCAATCAGGCGGATCCGCTCCTCCCTGGTGAAGGAGCAGTTATTTTTGGCGGCGTTGATCGACACCAGCACAATCACGCGGTCAAACAGCTTGGCCGCGCGCCGAATAATGTCCAGATGCCCCAGGGTAATGGGGTCAAAACTCCCCGGACAGACTGCGATTCTCATGAAAATGCTTCCTTTCTGGCGGCGCTACTGAGCGTCCTCCGCATGAATATAGGTCGTCACCGCAATTTTGCCGTAACGGTAATTTTTTTTCAGGACAAGGCCGCCCGCTTCCGCCGGGAGCTCTTCCTTCAAGCGGTGCTCGAACAGGACGATTCCGCCCGGCGCCAGCACCCTTTCCAGAAGCGGCAGCACCTGCGGAGCAAACCCGGCGTCGTAGGGCGGGTCCAGGAAAATGATGTCGTAGCGGTCGGCGGCGTGGGCCAGGAAGGAAACCGCGTCGTCCGCGATGACCCGCGCCTGCTTCGCAAGCCCCGTCGCGGCCAGGTTTTCCCGGATTACCGCCTGGGACGCCCGGGAATTGTCCACAAACACCGCCCGGGCGGCGCCCCGGCTCAGCGCCTCAATGCCCATCTGGCCGGAGCCGGCAAACACATCCAGCACCGACGCGCAGGGCACCTGGAACTGGACGATGCTGAACACCGCCTCCTTGACCATATCGGTCGTGGGGCGGACGTCCATCCCCTCCAGCGTTTTCAGCTTCCGCCCGCGGGCGGTTCCGGTAATGACTCTCATAGCTTCATCCTTTCTATCTCAATAGCCGACGCGCTTCCGGTTGAAGGAGTAAACGCTCATCGCAAGCCCCATGGCGCAGAACGACGCCACCAGGGAGGTCCCCCCGTAGCTGATGAACGGCATGGTAATCCCGATTACCGGCACCAAACAGAGCACCATCCCCACGTTGATGACAAACTGGAAGAAAAACATGGCGAATACCCCGACGCAGATGTAACAGCCCAGCGGGTCCGCGCTGGCCCGCGCCACCAGCAGCACCTTGACGCAGATGGACATCATCAGCAGCACAACAAAAATGCACCCGGCAAACCCCAGCGTCTGGCCGATGTGGGCCAGGACAAAGTCGTTGTGAATGGCGTAGACGTGATTCAGGTCGTCGGAAAAAAGCCCCTTTCCGAACACCTGGCCGGAACCCAGAATTTCCTGCCCCACCTGCTGCTGGTATGCCTCCGCCAGGGTGGAGTTTTCAATGTCCTGAAGCGCCAGAATCCGCTGCTTCAAATAAGGCGGGATGCTGAACCAGACGATGGGCGCCGCCACCGCCAGAACGCCGACGCCCCCGATGACATACCGCCACTGCAAACCGGCGGTAAAGATCATGCACAGGAAAATAAAGAAGAACACCAGCGCCGAACCCATATCCCCCTGCTTGAAAATCAGCAGGCAGGGCACCGCCCCGTGCAGGCACAGCAGCAGGACCTGGAGCGGCTTGTGCATCTGGTCCCGCACCTTGGACAAATGATAGGCAAATGTGAGGATAAAGGAGATTTTCAACAGCTCGGAGGGCTGGAGGCTCAGTTCCCCCAGCCGGAGCCAGGCTACATCGTCCGAATTGTCCGGCCGATAGACAAAGGGCTCCGGCAGCACAAAGGTCGCCAGCACCAGCCCCAGCGTCACCGGCAGATGCACAAACCAGATTTTCGCCAGGAACCGGTAGCTGATGAGGGTCATAACCACCATGGCGGTCAGACCCAGGGCGCCGGCGATCATCTGCATTTTGAACTGCCGCGAGGTAATAAAGCCCGCGTACAGCTCCGAATACAGGATGACCAGGCTGAATCCCACCGCCGTGGCGCAGAGCAGCAGCAGGATTTTATCCAGGCGGTGAAAATAGGCTTTCACCGCCTGCCAGAATTCTTTCATGAAAAGCCTCCAGGCAAATTAGAACAGGCCGGTGATGACGCCGTTTTCATCGATGTCAATCCGCTCGGCCGCCGGGGCTTTGGGCAGTCCCGGCATGGTCATGATGCTGCCGGTGAGGACCACGATAAACCCGGCTCCGGCGGACAGCTTCACCTCCGAAACGTGGAGGGTGAAGCCCTCCGGGCGGCCCAGCTTTGCGGGGTCGTCCGACAGGGAATACTGGGTTTTGGCCATGCAGACGGGCAGCCCGCCGTGGCCCAGCGCTTCAATCTCGGCGATGGATTTTTCCGCCCCGGCGGAATAGGCAACCTCGCCCGCCCCGTAAATTTTCTCCGCAATGGCGGCGATTTTTTCCTTGACCGGCAGCTCCAGCTCATAAATGGGAGCAAAGCGGCTTTCCCGGGTTTCCAGCGTCTCCAGCACCTTTTCGGCCAGCTGGACGCCGCCCTCGCCGCCTTTGGCGAACACCTCGGACAGGGCGTAGGGCACGCCCATTTCCCGGCAGCATTCGTCGATGACCGCCAGCTCCGCCTCGGTGTCGGAGGGGAAGCGGTTGATGGCCACCACGGCGGGGACGCCGAATTTCTGCATATTCTCCACGTGGGCTTTCAGGTTGACAATGCCCGCCTTCAGCGCGTCCACATTTTCGGCGTTCAGGTCCGCCTTGGCAACGCCGCCGTTATACTTGAGCGCACGCACCGTGGCGACAACCACCACGCAGTCGGGCTTGAGGCCCGCTTTGCGGCACTTGATGTCGAAAAATTTCTCCGCCCCCAGGTCCGAGCCGAAGCCGGCTTCTGTGATGGCGTAATCCGCGAGCTTCAGCGCGAGCTTGGTGGCCCGCACCGAGTTGCAGCCGTGGGCGATGTTGGCGAAGGGACCGCCGTGCATCAGCACGGGGGTATTTTCCAGGGTCTGGACCAGGTTGGGCTTGAGGGCGTCCTTCAAAAGCACCGTCATGGCGCCCGCCGCCTTCAGGTCCCCGGCGTAGACCGGCTTATTGTCGTAGGTATAGGCCACCAGGATTTTGGAGATGCGCTCCTTCAGGTCCATCAGGCTGTCCGCCAGGCAGAGGATGGCCATAATTTCGCTGGCCACCGTGATGATAAACCCATCCTCCCGGGGGACGCCGTTCACCTTGCCGCCCAGGCCGATGGTGGTAAAGCGCAGCGCACGGTCGTTCATGTCCAGGCAGCGCTTAAACAGCACCCGCCGCGGGTCGATGCCCAGGGCGTTGCCCTGCTGGAGATGGTTGTCGAGCATGGCGCAGAGCAGGTTGTTCGCCGCGGTGATGGCGTGCATATCGCCGGTAAAATGGAGATTGATGTCCTCCATGGGGACCGCCTGGGCGTAGCCGCCGCCGGCCGCTCCCCCCTTGATGCCGAACACCGGCCCCAGGGAAGGCTCCCGCAGCGCGATCATCGTCTTTTTTCCCATCCGGGACATGGCCTGCCCCAGGCCGATGGAGGTGGTGGTTTTGCCCTCACCGGCGGGGGTGGGGTTGATGGCCGTCACCAGGATGAGCTTCCCGTCCGGGTTCCCGGACGCGGAGCGGATGAATTCATCCGATATTTTGGCCTTATATTTCCCGTAATATTCCAGGGCTTCCTCCGGGATCCCGGCTTTTGCCGCCACATCCCGAATGGGGAGCATTTTTGCCTGCTGGGCAATTTCAATATCCGTCAGCATGATTCTCTTCCTCCCGCATCATGTTTTGCAAAATTGGCTTCTCTGTCTGCCAAAAGCATTCTCGAGCCTATTATAGCATACTTTCCCCCGAAAACGCAACCGGTATCCGCAAGAAAAACGCAGTTTCCCAATAAATCCGTTCAAAATCCCCCCCTTTCGCCCAAAGGCGGCGGTTTTTGAACGGCTCCTGCAAGAATCCATCAATTCACAAAAAAAAATCAATTCCTTCCCCGTTTTCGACAGATTTTTTTGAGCCCCCGCCTTATAATAATGCTTGTAAGAACCCGACAGACAAAGTTCCCTTGGGCGTTTGATAACAGAATAGGAGGATGATCCCATGAGACAAACCAATCACTTTCTACATCGGGCGAACTGTCTTTGGACGGCGCACCGCCTGGAACACCATTTAAACAAACTGGCCCGCTTACAAAAAGAGACTGCCGGGCCGGAAACGCAGCACATGGAGGGTCTGCTCCGCCTAGAGAGAAAAATCGGCGGAGAGATGGCGCTGATTCGGTATTTGACCGAGAAATATCAGATACTGACGAAAGGGGCCAGTCATCCAGAACGGCTCGCAATCTGAAAACAGCCTGTTTCCGTCTGGGTTCGCGGAAACGGGCTGTTTGCTTTACAGGATTTGATAGCTCTCCCAGCCGGGGAGGTCCTCCAGGATGCGGCAAATCTCCCGGAGGCCGGCGGCGTCCTCGCCGGAAAAGCGCCCGGCCTCGGGGCTGTCGATATCCAGCACCCCCAAAAGCCGCCCCTCCCGCATGAGGGGCAGAACAATCTCGGAGCGGCTGCGGCTGTCGCAGGCGATGTGCCCCGGAAATTCGTGGACGTCCGAGACCACAACCGTCCGCCGCTCCCGGGCGGCCGTCCCGCAGACCCCCTTCCCCAGGGGGATTTCCAAACAGGCGGGCCGCCCGCAGAAGGGCCCCAGCAGGAGGACTTCCCCCCGCAGCAGGTAAAACCCCGCCCAGTTGATCCGGTCCAGTTCCCCGTAAAGGAGGGCGGCGCTGTTGGCGAGATTGGAGGTCATCACGCCGCAGCCTTCCGTCAAGGCCGCCAGACGCCGGGCCAGGGCTTGATAAAACTCATTCATGTCCGGATGCCTCCTTCTGTTCCTTTAAAAGGTCGCGAATCTCGGCCAGCAGCTCCGCTTCGGTGGGGGCGGGCGGCGCGGCGGGCTCCTCTTTCTTTTCTTCCTCCTTCTTTTCCTCGCTGTCGCCGTCTTTTTTCAGATGGAGTTTTTCAGCTGCGGCGGCGGCTGCGGCGGCCGCCTTGTTCATCATCCGCACCGCCATAAAGATGCAGAAGGCGATGATGAGGAAATCCACCACGTTCTGAATGAAGCTGCCGTACTGGATGGCGGCTTCCTCCGTGACAACGTTGCCGGACTCGTCCAGCACCGCGGGAGAAAGCACCCATTTCAGGGAGGAAAACTGCATCCCGGCGGTCATCCAGCCGAAAATAGGCATAATAATGTCGTTGACCAGCGAGGTCGTGATTTTCCCGAACGCATTACCGATGACAACACCGACCGCCAGATTGATGACGTTGCCCTTAAACGCAAACTCTTTGAATTCTTTCCAGATTTTCATATCAGTATCCTTTCTGTCAACAAACGCTCGTCTGTCTGAATGTTTCAGCTCAACTCTACAGGCAGTTCGACAAATTCGATTGCTCCCTTGGCATTATTCTCCATATATACCAGCGCCGGGTTATCACAATTGGGAATATAAAATACCGCTTTATCCTCAATGAATTTTAATCCCGTTGCCGATACGCTGCTATTCTCTCTTAAGTAGAAACAAAATGGGGGATTTCTTCCTTTTTCTAAAAAACATTCCCTGCTGAAAAAGCAGAAATCAAGCGGATTTTCCGCCCGAAATAAATATCCTCCCCATTCTGATTCTATAAGGTCGCATTTTTTTCCACTTTCAGGCCGGAAAAATTTTTGAGAATCCAACCGGCACATCATCATATCTAAAAAATAATAGTTTTTTCCATCTTTGATATAAGAAGTGATATGTCCATTTCCATCTTCATTTGAGTAGCAAAAGCTTCCCATTTCCGGATATATGTCCTGCAAAAAGAATGCCAGCCAGTTTGTATCAGTTGCACAGCACCCCGTATTGTTTTGCACCGCCTGATATGGCGTCTTATGCTTTTGCCATAATACGTCGTTTACATAATTATTTTCATTATCAAAGCAGCCCGTAAAACCTGAAACCAAATAAAGCTGAACGGCTTCATATAAATTATGAATACAGTTTTTCCTGCTCTTCACAGGTAAACCGGCGATTTCTTTCATCTCACTATTGGTATAGCTGGTCTTTCCAAGAGCATTCAGCGGAACCCACTCCACACCTTTCCAAACGGGCGTACAGAAAGCCGCATCTTCGCGGTAATTTCCGATGTTCATAGACTGTTTCACCTCCAAAGTTCCAGACTTTTACGGAGAAACCAACTTTATTCATTATACCGGATTCCTGTCAAAAAGGCAAGGAATTTGATGCTTTCAGGGGCGGGAAACGACATTTGACGGGGATTTGATTGACACCGCCGCTTCCTTTTGCTATAATCGGGCTATCAAATCAAAAAGGAGCATCCGTATGATTACCGTTTCACATGTCACCAAGCGCTACGGCAAAGTTACAGCCAACGACGACATCAGCTTTTCGGTGGGCGACGGCCGCATCGCCGTGCTGCTGGGGCCCAACGGCGCGGGAAAATCCACCATCATCAAGTGCATCACCGGCCTTCTGCGTTTTGAAGGGGAAATTACGGTGGACGGCTTCGGCAACAAGACGCTGGACGCCAAGCGCAGGCTGGGGTATGTGCCGGAAATGCCTGCCCTCTACGACCTGCTCACCGTTTCGGAGCATTTGGAATTCATCGCCCGGGCCTACGAACTTCAAAACTGGGAGGAGGACGCCGGGCGGCTGCTGGAGCGGTTTGAATTGGCGGATAAGAAGGACAAGCTCGGCAAGGAGCTTTCCAAAGGCATGCAGCAGAAGGTGAGCATCTGCTGCGCCCTGCTCCCCAAACCCCGGGCCATCATTTTCGATGAGCCCATGGTGGGGCTTGACCCCCATGCCATCAAGGAGCTGAAGGAAGTGTTCCGGGAGCTGCGGGACGGCGGGAGCAGCGTCCTCATCAGCACGCACATGCTGGACAGCGTGGAGGATTTCTGGGACACCGCCCACATCATGATGAACGGCCGCTTCGCCGCCACCAAGCAGAACGGCGACGGCGGCGAGAGCCTGGAGGAGCTCTTCTTCGCCATTACGGAAGGAAAGGCGGTGGAAGCATGAAGAGCCTGGGCTACTTGGTTGTCACCCAGTTTAAAAACCAGCTCCGGGAGCTTCTGCACCGCCCCTCCCGGCTGATTACCGCGATTTTCGTTGTGGCGATGCTGGCGGTGGTGCTTTTTGCCGGCGGCCAGACGCCGCAGGCCGGGGAGGAGATGCTCCCGCTTTCGCTGCTCATCGGGGTGGTCGTGGCGTTTTACGCGGTGATGTTCTTTATGATTGCCCGCAGCGGGCTTAACTCCGGCGCCAGTTTTTACACCATGGCGGACGTGAGCATGCTTTTCCCCTCCCCCATTCCCACACGCACCATTCTGCTGTACGGCCTGGTGCGGCAGCTGGGGACCTCGGTCCTGCTGGGGTTCTTCCTGATTTTCCAGTACAGCTGGCTTCACAATCTCTTCGGACTGGAATTGCCGGGACTGATTGCCATTCTGGCGGGCTATGCCGTCACGATTTTTACCGCGCAGATCACCTCCATGGCCCTCTACTCGGTCACTGCCGGGGACGACCGCAGGCGCGCCGCGGCGAAAAAGCTCTTTGCCGGCGCAGTGGTCCTTGCCCTGGCGGGGGCGGGAGTCCCCATGGCACTGGGCTCCGGCGGGCTGCTTGACCGGGCGGCGGGGGCGGCTTCCTCCCCTTTTACCCTCCTCATTCCCTGCGGGGGATGGCTCGGGCAGGCAGTAAGCACCGCCATGGGCGGGAATCCCCTGCTGGCGGCCGGCGGGCTCCTGCTGGCGGCCGCTTACATTGCAGCGGTGCTGGTCCTGATTCTGCGCACCGACTCGGATTTTTATGAGGATGTCCTCCAGGCCACCGAGGTGAGCCATTCCGCCATCACGGCGAAAAAAGAGGGCAAAATGCAGGATGTGGTGCCCAAGCATGTCAAGGTGGGCAAGATCGGCATCGGCCGGGGGTCCGGCGCCGACGCTTTTTACTACAAGCACAAGCTGGAAAACCGCCGGGCCCGGATTTTTCTGCTGGACGGCATGTCGCTGATTATGGCGGTTTGTCTGCTGTTTTTCGGATATTTAATGAAAGACGCCGGTGTCGCCGTAGTTTTCGCCTTTGCCGCATATTTGCAGTTTTTTACCACCATCACCGGCCGGTGGATCAAGGAGCTCACCCTCCCCTATGTCTATATGGTCCCCCAGCCCGCCTTCCGCAAGCTGCTGGCCGTCTGCCGGGAGCAGGTGCGCAGCATGGCGGCGGAGGCAGTGCTGGTTATGGTGCTGCTGGGGCTGCTGCTGGGCGCCTCCCCGCTGGTGATCGCCGCCATGGTGGCGGCCCGCATCGGATACGGGCTGCTTTATATGGCGGGCAACATCCTGGTGGAACGGGTGCTGGGCGGCATGGTGAACAAAATCCTGATTTTCAGCCTGTATTTCCTCATCCTCCTGCTGGTTGCGGCTCCGGGGATCATTCTGGGCATCGTTTCGGGAATCCTTCTCGGAACGGCAGCCGGGCTGGCGGCGACGATGGTCTGGAACCTGCTGGCGTCGGCAGTTATCGCCTTCGCATGCCGGGACATTCTCAACTGCGCCGAGCTCAACAATAAATAACAAATAACGGTGAAAAAACGGGGCGTCCTCAGCAGACGTCCCGTTTTTCGTATCGGTCCCCCAAAATCGCGCCCTGTAGGTCCCCGGACGCCGTTTCGAGGGTTTTGTGCCGAAAGCGGCGGTCCATCCCGCCGTTCCCGGATGTGCTGCGGCGAATTGACCGCAAGGTTTCTGCCAAACCAAACAGGAACCGCATGGTAGGGGCGAACTGCGTTCGCCCGCATAAATTGCCGAAATATTCGGCGGGCGGGGAAACCCCGCCCCTACAGCACCAATGTGACAGCCCCGGATACCGTTTCGGGGGTTTTGTGCCGAAAACGGCGGTCCATCCCGCCGTTCCCGGACGTGTCGCGGCGCACCCCTGCCGCGGCGAATTAAAAGGAATAGTCCAGGGCCTTCAGGATTTCCCGGGCAATAATCACATGGCCGGTCACATCGGGATGGATGTAGTCCCAGTTCACCGACATGGGATGGTTCGTAATGAAATACCGGTCGAAAGCCGCCTGCAGGTCCACAAATACCGCGCCGTATTCCTCGCTGAGCTCCCGGACCGCCTCGCCGAATTCATCCATCATAATCCGCATGGGGTCGGCTTTGCAGGTTTCCATAAAATAGGGCGTCATGAGGATCAGCCCGCCTTTCAGCACCGGCAGCGCCGATTCGATGAGCCTGCGCAGATTGTCCCGGTATTCCGCAAGGCTGATGTGGCTTTCGGCGATAAAGGGCGTGTCAAAATGCCGCCAGACATCGTTGATGCCGATGAGAATCCCCGCCCAGTCCGGCTTCAGGTCCAGCAGGTCCGTCTGCCAGCGGTCCAGGAGGTTCCGCGTGGTGTCCCCGCTCACCCCCATGTTGACCACCCGAATGTGGGCGTCGGGATAGGACGCCTTGATGAGCCCGTCCAGAATGCCCACATAGCTTTTGCCGATATTGCCAAAGTGCCCCTGCCCCTCTCCGTACGGGCGGGCGCGTTCAAAGTCGGTGATGGAATCGCCGATAAAGACGACTTTGCTGTTGTTTTCAATTTTCATAAGCGGCACATCCTTTCCGTCAGGCGTGATTCTGCCCGTAATAGGCGTTTTTTCCGTGCTTGCGCAGATAATGCCGGTCCAGCAGCTCCTGCTGCATGGGCGGCATCCCGGGCGCCAGCTGCTCGCTCATCGCCGCCATCCGCGCCACTTCTTCCAGCACCACCGCGTGATACACCGCCTCAAAGCAGTCCTTCCCCCAGGTAAAGGGGCCGTGGGAGTGGACCAGCACCGCCGGGATGTCCTGCGGGTTCAGGCCCCGGAACCGTTGTGCAATGACATTCCCGGTTTCCGTCTCATAATCCCCCGCAATTTCCTCCGGCGTCATTTTCCGGGTGCAGGGGACGGGACCGTAGAAGTAGTCGGCGTGGGTGGTGCCGTAAGCCGGAATGTCCCGCCCGGACTGCGCCCAGGCGGCCGCCCAGCGGGAATGGGTGTGGACCACCCCGCCGATGCCGGGGAAATTCCGGTAGAGCACCAGGTGGGTGGGGGTGTCGGAGGAAGGGTTCAGCTTCCCCTCCACCCGGTTCCCCTCCAGGTCCATCACAACCATGTCGTCGGGAGTGAGCGCGTCGTATTCCACGCCGGAGGGCTTGATGACAAACAGCCCGCTTTCCCTGTCAAACCCGGAGACATTCCCCCAGGTGAACACCACCAGCCCGTGCCGGGGGAGCTGCAAATTCGCCTTCCAGACGTCCTCCTTCAGTTTTTCCAGCATGCAAATCCCTCCTCAGCGCGCCGCGTTCTTGATGGCTTTGAGCCGCTTCATCACGTCGTTTTCTCCCCGGCCGAAATAATCGTGGAGGCGCTCATATTCGGCAAACAGCCTGTCGTACACCGCGGAATTCTCCGGGATGGGCCGGTACACGATATCCCGGGAGGTGTCCACCGACCGGGCCGCCTCGAAGATGTCGGCAAAGCCGCCGGCTTCCTTCCCCGCCGCCACGGCGCCGAACAGCGCCGACCCCAGCGCGGGCCCCTGGGAGGTGCTGGTGACCCGGACGGGCATTTTCAGCACGTCGGCGTAAATCTGCATCATCATCGGGTCCTTGCGGGCGATGCCGCCGGAGGCGATGAATTCCTCCACCGGAACGCCGCCCTTCTGGAAGTTCTCCACAATCATCCGGGTGCCGTAAGCGGTGGCTTCGATGAGGGCGCGGTAGATTTCCTCCGGGCGGGTCTGGAGGGTCATCCCCAGCATCAGGCCGGTCAGGTCCACGTCCACCAGCACCGAACGGTTGCCGTTCCACCAGTCCAGGGCCAGCAGGCCGCTCTCGCCGGGCTTCTGGGGGGCGGCCTTTTCCCGCAGCAGCTGGTGGATATTTTTCCCTGCGGAACGGGCCTCCTCATCATAGGAAGCGGGCAGGCAGTTGTCGATAAACCAGGCGAAATGGTCTCCCACGCAGGACTGCCCCGCCTCGTAGCCGAAATAGCCGGGCATAACCCCGTCCTCCACCACACCGCAGATGCCGGGAACCTGGATTTCCTTTTCCCCCATGAGGATGTGGCAGGTGGAGGTGCCCATAATGGCCAGCAGCTTGCCGGGGCCGTCGATGCCCACCGCCGGGACGCAGACGTGGGCGTCCACATTGCCCACCGCCACGGCGATGCCCTCCGGCAGTCCGGTAAGGGCGGCGGCTTCAGCCGTCAGGGACCCCGCCCGGCTGCCCAGGGGCAGGATTTCCCGGGAAAATTTCTCATCCGGGAGGTTCCGCAGCCGCGGGTCCAGCGCCGCGAAGAAATCCCCGGAAGGGAAGCCCGCCTTTTTATTCCAGATTTCCTTGTAGCCCGCGGTGCAGGAATTGCGGGTTTCTTTCCCGCAGAGCTGCCAGACAATCCAGTCGGCGGCCTCGATAAAGCGGTCCATCTTTTCATAGATTTCCGGGTCCTCGTCCAGAATCTGCCAGATTTTCGGCACCGCCCATTCGGAGGAAATCTTCCCGCCGTAGTTTTGGAGCCACTTTTCCCCCCGCTCCTCGGCGATGCGGTTTAAAGCGTTGGCTTTGTCCTGGGCGGCGTGGTGCTTCCAGAGCTTGACGTAGGCGTGGGGGCGGCTCTGATATTCCGGCAGGAAACACAGCGGCGTGCCGTCCCGGAGCACCGGCAGGACGGTGCAGGCGGTAAAATCGATGCCGATGCCGATGACATCCGCCGGGGAAACGCCGCTTTTCTGAAGCACTTCCGGAATTGTGTGCCCGAGCACATCCAGATAATCCTGGGGATGCTGGAGGGCCCAGTCGGGTTTCAGCGGGGTTCCGTCGGGGAGTGCGCGGTCCATCACCGCATGGGGATACGCAAAGACCGCGGAGGCTGCCTCCCGGCCGTTGGGGACTTCCATCAAAACGGCGCGCCCGGACAGGGTCCCGTAATCGACGCCGATGGTGTATTTTGCCATAAGCTGCTCATCCTTTCCACAAGCTCAAATTTGCCTTCATTATAGCATATATTCCCATTTTTGAAAAGGGTGCTTCCGCAAAAAACAGCAGATTTGAAGGATTTTGCCGGCATATTCCGCTTTGCGGCGGAGGTTCAGCGGGTAAACTGCTCCGGCGGACTCCCGGTAAGCGCCTTAAAGACCCGGCTGAAATAGTAAATGTCGGAAAAGCCCACCTCCTCCGCCACTTCGCCCACCCGGGAGCCGCCGTAGGAAAGCAGCGCGATGGCCCGGTTCACCCGAATCTGGTTGAGGGCCTGGTGGATGGTGCTGCCGGTTTCCCGCTTGAAAAGCGCCCCGCAGTAGGCAGGGTGAAGCCCAAGGTGGGCCGCCACCTCCGCCACCGTCACCGGCTCCCGGCTGTGCCGCTCGAGATACCGGCGGATCTCCGACACATGGGGGTTTTCCCGCTGGCCGGCCAGCTCCAGAAGCCGGTGGAGGATCAGCAGAAACAGCCCCTGGCACCGCAGCTCCTGGTAAGGGTCCAGGCCGGTCCAGGCGCGCTCGAACTCTGCAAAATACCGCATCAGCTGCTCGTCCCCGCCCCAGTTGAGGACCCCCGGCGCGGACAGGGGCAGCTGTTCCGCGTCCATGGCGAAATTGAAGGCCGCGCACTCCATCCCCCTGGTGTGGGCGCAGCGGAACCCGCCCGCTGGCAGAAACACCGCCTGCCCCGCCTCCACAATGTGCGCCGCATCCCGGGAATAATAGGCGGCGCTGCCCCGGATGACGAAGGTCAAATCGTGGAATTTGAGAGTTTCCGGTTCCAAATGCCACCGCTCCGAGCAGTTTTTCCGGACGAAATACTGCACTTTCGCTTCCATGCGTCCTTCCACCTTTCGTTTGTACAAATCCGCTTAACTTTGTCCATTTCCAAAAACCGCCGCCCGTGCTACAATAAACACAAATTCCGGCGGACGCGGCGGATCAGCCCATCTTTATTTTACCGCAGCGCCGGCCGGGTGTCAAAGGGCAACGGAGGGATTATGATGAAACCGGTAGACTTGGAACAATTTTGGGCGGACGACGAGCTGGCCCACAGAGAAAACTGCTTTTCCAAACAGGCGCCGCAGGTGGCGCTCGGCATCCGCATGAGCGGCGAGTGCGTCTTTGCGGAGCTGAACGAACCCGGCAACCCCTGGGGCGAAACGCCCCGGGAGCGGCGCATGGACCTGAACCGCCGCTACAACGACCTGGCGGAAAAAATCGTCGGGAAACGGCTGCTGCAGGAGAATTTCCCGCTGCCGGAGGAGGTGTATCCCTCCCTGCGCGGCATCGGCGAAGTGTTCGGCGGGGAATACTGCTTCGACGGCAACGTCACCTGGCTCAAGGGGAGCTGTTCCACGCCGGAGGAGCTGGAAAAAATGCTGGACCGGGTGGACCGGATGGACATTGAGGACTTCATCCTCCCGGAAAACTGGTACGCGGAGAAAAAGCGCATCCAGGAGACATACGGCACCCGCCCGCCTCTTTGGCGGCACGTCCGGGGGCCGGTGACGCTGGCCACCTCCATTTACGGGGTGGAAAACCTGATTTTCCTCTACTATGACGCGCCGGAGCTTTACGAGCGGTTCAGCAGGACCATCCTGCGGGTCATTCTGGAATACATCCGCGTTTCCACCCGGGAGGCCGGCTTCACCATGGAAACCGCCCCCCACGGCTTCTCTTTCGCCGACGACGACTGCAACCTGCTGACCCCGGAAATGTACGAGGTGTTCGGCTTCCCCGTTTTAAAGGAAGTGTTCGCCCTTTGCAGCCCCAACCCGGAGGACAGCCGCTACCAGCATTCCGACTCGGCCATGGGCCACCTGCTGCCCATTTTGGGGCGGCTGGACCTGACCGGCTGCAACTTCGGCCCCACCTTAACGGTGCGGGAAATCCGGAAATATCTGCCCCACGCCCAGATTGAAGGACAGCTGGCCCCCTTCACCTTCATGCGCAACAACGAGGACGACATCATCGCCGAGGTGAAGCGGGACTGCGAGATGGCGAAGGAGGGCGACCTCCGGGGCGTGAGCATTTCCACCGCCGGCTCCATCAACAACGGCAGCCTGCTCACCAGCATGCGCGCGGTGATGTACGCCATTCAGACCTACGGGCGGTACTGATTCCGCCAATCCGGCAGCCCCGGCGGGCCACCGGATTTTTTATGTCCGGGGCGCGGGGTGGTTTACCACGTTCCGGGGCTTCCCCTCCAGAAAGGCCAGGAAGTTGTCCGCGCAGGCCTCCAGCAGCCGCGCCCTTGTCTCCCGGGCGGCCCAGGAAACGTGCGGGGTGGCGACGCATTTGGGGTGCCGCGCCAGCGGGTTCTCCGCCCCGGCGGGCTCCGCCGCGAAAACATCCACCCCCGCCCCGGCGAGCCTCCCGCTGTCCAGCGCTTCCGCCACCGCCTCCTCGTCGAGAATCGCCCCCCGGGCGGTGTTGAGGAGGATGGCTCCCGGCTTCATCCCCGCCAAAAACCGGCGGTCCACCATCCCACGGGTTTCCTCGGTCAGGGGGCAGTGGATGGACAGCACGTCCGATTCCCGCCGGAGGGTGTCCAGGTCCGCAAAGCGGAGGTTCTCCCGCTCCTCGGAAAAATCCGGGTTCCGGCGGCAGGCCAGCACCCGCATCCCCAGCGCCAGGCAGATTTCCCCGAAGGCCCGGCCGATGGCGCCCCAGCCCAGGATGCCCGCCGTTTTCCCGGCAAGCTCGGTCATGGGGATGGCGGTGACGGCGGGGTCAGCCGGCAGCTTCCACCCGCCGGACTTCACCAGCCGGTCGAACCCGGCGGTTTTATTGGCGGCAGCCAGCAGCAGGGCGGCGGTGTGCTGGGCCACCGCCCGGGCGGAATACCCCGGCACATTGCAGACGGTGATGCCGAGCCGGTCGGCGGCGGCCAGGTCCACAATGTTGTAACCGGTGCCGAACACCCCGATAAACCGCAGCCCGGGGCACTGCTCCAGGACGCGCCCGCTCAGCATGGCGCGGTTGGCGAACACCGCCTCCGCGTCCCCGATGCGCGCCGCCACCTGGTCCGGCGGGGTGTGGTCGTGCCACTCCATATCCGGGAAATATTCCGCGAGCTTCCAGGGCATCCGGTCAAAATTCGCCAGATACCCGTCCAATACCACAATTTTCAAGCCGATTCCTCCCCTTTGGCCGCGCCGGTCAGACGCCGTAAAATATTTTCAGTACCGTTTCCGCCGCCGGAAGCCCCAATTTCCGGAGTTTCTCCACACAGGGGGACGGGTCGTACCGGAACGCAAGCTGCTCCCAGGCATTTTCTTTCCCCCAGGAAAAAATCCCCGCCCGGGCGACGGCCTGTTCCCGGCCGGGGCAGCCCACAGAACCGGGGTTCAGGAGCCATGTTTCCCCAAAGGAAGCGGCGGGGGCGTGGTCGTGGCCGTAAAAGGCGGCGTCCGCCGGAAGCCCGGCGAAATATTCCGGGATTTTTCCCGGCGCAATGGGGCGGTACCCCCTTTCCCCCTCCGGCGGATAGTGGACCAGGGCAAGCCGCCTCCCCTCCGTCTCCAGCGTCCGCTCCCGGGGAAGGGACGCCAGAAACGACCTGGACTCGGGGAAAAGCGCGGAATGGGCCCAGCGGTGGAGCTGAACCTCCTCCCCGTCCATCCCCTCCGCCGGAATGCCGGAAAGAAGGTATTCCTCGTGGTTGCCCCGCACACAGCCCAGAAGGTTCGGAAGGCTCATTACCCGCCGGACCGTCTCCTCCGGGAAGGGGCCGATGCCGATGAGGTCGCCGCAGCAGACAATCCCGTCCACGCCCCGCTCCCGGAACCCCCGGAGGACCGTTTCCAGGGCGGGAAGATTGGCATGGAGGTCCGAAATGACGCCGATGCGCACCCCTTATTCCCCCTTCAGCACAAGGTCAAAGGCGCCGGCGCAGTCGATGGTGTCCGCCCAGGGCACGACGGGGCTCTGGAGCAGCCCTTCCCGGACGCAGCGGACCGTTTCCTCCACTTCCCAGACAAAGCCGTTTTCATACTCCTGCCGGAAGTGCTCTGCAAGCTCCTTTTTCCGGTTGTAAAGGAACGCCTCGTTCCCCACATTGGCGCAGGGAATCCAGATGTACCCTTCGGTGCCGCCCAGGGTGACGCCTTCGGCGGTGCAGGTCATTACTCCCGTCTGGATGGAGGCGAGGCAGTTTTCAAACCGCGCCGCCATGGTAACCGCCTTGTCCGCGCCGGTTTCCGCACGGGAAACCACGGCCTTCCGCTCCAGGGGATGCTCCCCCAAAAGGTAGGTAAGAACCTCGTAGGCGTAAACGCCCACATCCCACATGGCGCCGCCGGCCAGATTGGGGTCGAACAGCCGGCTTTTGGGGTCATACTCCCCCCGGAAAGCCACCACCGAGTTGGCAAGCTCTATCCTGCCGATGCGGCCTTCCTTCACCCACTCCCGGGCCTTCTGAATCTGGGGCAGGAACCGGGACCACATGGCCTCCATAACGAACACGCCCCGCTTCTTCGCCTCGGCGAACACCGCCTCCGCCTGGGCTTTGGTGAGGACCATGGCCTTTTCGCAGAGCACCGGGATATTTTTGGACAGGCAGAGCATGATGTTGTCGTAATGGAAATTGTGGGTGGTGGCGATGTAGACGGCGTCGGGTTTCACCGCGTCCAGCATGGCGGCGTAATCGCCGAAGGACGCGGGGATATTTTCCGCCTGGGCAAAGGCGGCGGCCCGCTCCGCGCTCTTGCTGGCGACGGCAGCCGTCTCGCAGCCCGCAAGCCGGACCGCGCCGCAGAATTTGTGGGCGATATTCCCCGCGCCGATGATTGCAAAACGAAATGGTTTCATAAAAAATTTCTCCTTGTATAATAGAGTAGTAGTTATTAAAGCCCCTCTCCAAGGGCTTGTGCTACACTGTAAGGGATGCTGTGGATCGGTGAGCTTCTCCTACCACAAGATGGTTCTTGAAAGGTTCCAACCACAGC